>JBBQOA010000023.1:0-16559 GCA_038330465.1 Pyrinomonadales bacterium | reverse complement strand
TGACGAATGGGGCGCGTGGCATAAACAAGATTCGGATGTTCCCGCCGGTTATCTTTACGCTTACGCCGGAACTTTGCGCGACGCGCTGATTTCGGGCATCAATCTCGACACTTTTCAGCGCCACGCCGACAAGGTCGCGATGGCGAATCCGGCGCAGCTCGTCAATACGATCCATTCGCTCTTTCATACTTCTGAAGACAAATTCGTCCGAACGCCGAATTATCACGTTTTTGAGATGTATATGCCGCATTCGGGCGCGACGGCGGTGAGAACCGAATTTATCGCGCCGCGCGTTAATTTCTCGCGTCTTGACAGCCAGAAAAAAGAAAACCCCGTCAGTTTTTGGGGCTTGAACGGTTCGGCTTCCGTGAGCGGCAAAACCGTCACGCTGACCGCCGTCAATCCGGACGTCAAAAATATGCTTGAAACTGAGATCGATCTTCACGGCGCAAAGATCGTCGGGGCGAATGCGCGCGTTTTGTCTTCAAGCGATATTCACGCCCGCAACAGTTTTGAAAACCCGAACGCGCTGGTTCCGAGAAACGAAAACGTGACGGTCGGCGCGGGCGGCAAACTCGTTTACAAATTCGCGGCGGCTTCGGTCACGCGTTTGACGCTCAATATTGCTTAAATTCTATGACGAAATTCATTACTTTTTGTCTGATCTCCGTTTTGTTGTGCCAGACGCTTTCGGCGCAAACCGATGCGACGACCCCTTTGCACAAGTTGCAGCCCGCTTACACGGTGCCTTACGGCATTCCGAAACAGGAAGATGTGACGGCGGTTTTGAACCGCGTTTTCGGTTATCTCGATTCAACGACGCCGACCGGATTCATCAACGAAAAGACGAACGAGCCGCTGACGGATCTATTGAAAATCGATGAAAACACGATTCTCGCACGCGGCGATTTTCGGATCGTTTCCTACGAATGGGGCGTCACCTACGCCGGAATGTTATTGGCGGGCGAAGCGACCGGCGACGCGAAATTTCGCGATTATACCGAAAAGCGCCTGACCTTCGTCGCCGATTCGGCGGATAAATTTAAGCAGACGACCGGAAAATATTCGGATTGGGAAGCGAAAATGCCGCTTCGAAATCTGATCGCGCCGCGCGCTCTCGACGATTGCGGCGCGATGTGCGCAGCGATGATCAAGGCGAAACGCGCCGGAAGCCGTGCCGATCTGCAGACGTTGATCGAGACGGCGATCGATCATATTATGAACAAACAGTTCCGTTTGAAAGACGGAACGCTCGCGCGAAATCGTCCGCAGGCGAATACGCTCTGGCTCGACGATCTGTTTATGGGCGTTCCGGCAATCGCGCAGATGGGCAAACTGACGGGCGACAAAAAATATTTCGACGAAGCCGCAAAACAAGTGCTGGCGTTTGAAAAGCGGATGTTCAACCGCGAAAAAGGCGTCTTTATGCACGGCTGGGTCGAATCAATGACCGAGCATCCCGAATTTCGATGGGCGCGCGCCAACGGTTGGGCGTTGATGACCGAAGTCGAACTGCTCGAAGTTTTGCCCGAAAATCATCCGCTACGTCCGCAAATTTTAGATCTTTTGCGCCGCCACGCGAAAGGTTTAGCGTCGTATCAATCGGGAACGGGATTTTGGCATCAACTGCTCGACCGCGAAGATTCTTATCTCGAAACCTCGGCGACGGCGATCTACACATTCGCTTTTGCCCGCGCGATCAATCGCGGCTGGATCGACGCCAAAGCTTACGCGCCGTTGACTTTGCTCGCGTGGAACGCCGTTTCGACAAAGGTCAACGACAAAGGACAGGTCGAAGGAACCTGCGTCGGGACGGGCATGGCGTTCGATCCGGCGTTTTATTACTTTCGCCCGGTCAGCGCGTTTGCCGCGCACGGTTACGGTCCGGTTCTGCTGGCGGGCGCGGAAGTTTTGAGTCTTTTGAAAAACAAAAAATTCGAGATCAACGATAGTTCCGTCCAGCTTTTAGACAAATGATTCGCAAAGCCTTTTTAATGAAAGTTTTTCCGGAAGCGCACGCGGAATACGAGCGGCGGCATCGTCCGATCCGGGCGGAACTCGAAACGGTTTTGAAACAGCACGGCGTTTCAAATTACTCGATCTTTCTCGAAAGCGCGACGAATCAGCTTTTCGGTTACGCCGAGATCGAATCGGAAGAACTCTGGACGAAGATCGCCGCGACCGACGAATGCCGGCGCTGGTGGAAATTTATGAAAGACGTGATGCCGACCAACGCCGATGACAGTCCGGTTTCGGTCGAGCTGCGGGAAGTTTTTCATCTCGATTAAAATGATGCGCTTTTTTACGATAATTTTGATTTTTGTCTTGCTTTTTGCCAATTTGGCTAACGCGCAAGCCGTCAAAGTGATTCCAAATAAAGCAAAAGAACGCGTTGATATCGAAATCGGCGGCAAACTTTTCATTTCGTATCGTTGGGACGCGCGGATTATGCGCCCGGTTTTATTGCCCGTAATGACGGCGGGCGGCGGATTTATCACGCGCGGTTTTTGATTCTCCGAAAAACCTGAATTTTCTGTCTTATCTGATGGTTCGCGGCTACAGACTTCTAGCTTAAACCCTTTCGGCAGAAAACTTTATGAACCGAAACTGGAGGCGTGAAAATTTGTTTTAGAGCCGCAGAAATTCATCAAATTTCGCCACCGCGTCGCGATCTTCGCGGAAAAAGCGGCGCCTGAAACGATCGCAAAAGAATACAAAAAGTTTATCAAGTAAAAAAAATGAACAGATTTACATTTTCAATTTCGCTGATTATCACGTTTTTGCTCAACAGTTTAGCTTTTTCGCAAAATTCCGCAGACTTGCAAAAAGGTTTCCAAACGCCGCCCGACGATGCGCGGATCATGATGCGCTGGTGGTGGTTTGGTCCGAGCGTGCAAAAGGCGGAACTCGAGCGCGAATTGCGCGTCATGCGCGAGGGCGGCATCGGCGGCGTCGAAATTCAGCCGGTTTATCCGCTGTTGCCGGACGACGAAAAGAACGGCATCAAAAATCTGTCGTATCTGTCGGATGAATTTCTTGAAATGCTAAAGTTTACGGGCGACAAAACGAAAGAACTCGGAATGCGGATGGATCTGACCTTGGGCAGCGGCTGGTCGTTCGGCGGCGCGAAAACGCCGATCTCGGAAGCTGCCGGACAGCTTCGCTTCGAGCGCGTGAAAATTTCCGAAAACACAGAGCGCGTGCCGGTTCCTTCGATGATTCCGGCGGAAAAACTGCTTGCCGTCTTTGCCGCGAAAACGCTCAAAAATGCCGATACCGAATTTAAAATGGAAGAAGCGAAAGACATCCACGACGACAATGTCTGGTTTCCGGAAGGTTTGGAAAGCGGTTCGGAAGTTCTGTTCTTTATTGCCGGCAAATCGGGAATGCAGGTCAAACGTCCGGCATACGGCGCGCAAGGTTATGTGCTGAATCATCTTGACAAACCTTCGGTCGAAAGTTATCTGAAAAATACGGGCGACCGGCTTTTTAGCGCGTTTGATAAAAACAAAGTGCCGTATTCGGTTTTTTGCGATTCGCTCGAAGTTTACAATCAGGATTGGACGGACGATTTTCTCGCCGAATTTCAAAAACGGCGCGGTTATGATCTAAAGCCTCATCTGCCCGCGCTCGTCATGGAAATGGGCAAGGAAACCGCCGATATTCGCTATGATTGGGGACGCACGATCACCGAAATTTTCAATGAGAATTTTATGATCCCGATGCAGAATTGGGCGAAGGCGAACAATACGAAATTTAGAATTCAGGGCTACGGAATTCCGCCGGCGGCAATTTCGTCAAATCAATGGGCGGATATTTCCGACGGCGAAGGCGCGCAGTGGAAAGTTGTCCGCGCCGCGCGCTGGGGTTCGTCGGCAAATCATATCTACGGGCGTAATATTACTTCGTCGGAAACCTGGACGTGGCTTCATTCGCCGGTTTTTCGGGCGACGCCGCTTGATCTGAAGGCTGAAGCCGACATTCATTTCCTGCAGGGCATCAATCAATTGATCGGTCACGGCTGGGGCTACACGCCGCCGCAGGTCGAATATCCGGGCTGGCGATTTTACGCCGCCGGTGCTTATTCCGAGCAAAATCCGTGGTGGATCGTGATGCCCGATCTCGCGAAATATCTGCAAAGAATGAGTTGGCTGATGCGGCAGGGAAAACCGCAAAATGACATTGCGCTCTATCTGCCGAACGCCGACGCCTACGCGAATTTTACCGCCGGAAAAGTACATCTGATCGACGCCGAAAGGGAATTGGTCGGTGAAAAATTAATGCCCGCGATCTTTGAAAGCGGTTATAATCTGAACTTTTTTGACGACGGAATGCTCAGTTCGGTCGCCAAAATCGAAAAAGATAGTCTGGTTTTGGGCGCAAGCCGTCATCGCGCCGTGATCTTGCCCGGCATCGAACGCATGCCGATCGGGTCACTCAGAAAGCTCGATGAATTCGTCAAAAACGGCGGAATTTTGCTGGCGACAAGGCGCAAACCCGCCATCGCGCCCGGAATGAAGACGACCGAAGCCAAACAAAACGAACTAAATGCGATCGTTGCGCGTCTTTTTGACGGCACGAATCCGCGCGTGAAATTTGTCCAAACCGACGAAGAAGCGGGCGCCGCTTTGCAATCGATGCTGTCGCCGGACGCGGCGATTTCGCCGTCGGGCAAAGATTTCGGCGTCGTTCATCGCGAGACCGCGGACGCGGAAATTTATTTTGTCGCAAATACTTCGAACGAGAAAAAAAAGACGGAAATCACATTTCGCGCCGCCGCGCCGCAGCCCGAAATTTGGAATGCGATGAACGGACAAAGTTCGCTTGCCGAAGTCAAAGCGCGGGCGAATGGATCGACGACGATCGCGCTCGATTTCGAACCATATCAATCGCACGTCGTGATTTTTTCGAAGACCAAAAAGCCACTCGCCATTTTGCAGAGCGCAGGAAAAATCGTGAAAACCGATGATTTAAGCGCCGATTGGAAAGTGACGATCGGCAAGAATCCGTCGATCATTATGAACCAGCTTCGTTCATGGACGGACGACGAGGCAACGCGCTTTTTTTCCGGCACGGCGACGTATGAAAAATCGATCATCGTGCCCGAAGGTCTTTTGAAAAAAGGGAATTCCGTCGAACTCGATTTCGGCGACGGCAAACCTCTGGAAGTTCAGGCGACCAAAAACGGAATGCAAACGTGGCTCGAAGCGCCGATCCGCGAAGCCGCCGTTATTTACATCAATGATCGAAAAGTCGGTTCGCTCTGGTGTCCGCCGTACCGGCTTGATGTCACCTCATTTTTACAACAAGGCGAAAACCGCATTCGGATCTTTGTCGCCAACACGGCGTTAAATTATATGTCGGGACGCAAATTGCCGGATTATAAATTGCTGAATTTGCGTTACGGCGAGCGTTTTCAGCCGCAGGAAATGGAGAAAATTCAGCCGCTCTCTTCGGGGTTATTCGGGACTGTCAGATTAAATTCATTGACCGAAAAATAATATTCCGCAGCAAATCAATAAAATTACGGCTTTTATTTATAAAATATTCGAAAAAATCTTGGCAAATTAGATTGCTTTTATGTTACAAAATATCCAGAATCAATAATTGGTTTGACCAATATGGATGATAAAAAAGCATTTGAAAAAATCTCGTTAAAATCTTAAAAGGAAATCAAAGTTTATTTATTCTTAATAATTGCGATTTCTGAAGAATTACTTGTTTAATTGGGCGGTTTCAAGGGTTTTACAAATGTTCGGCGATTAGTGTTATTTTTTTTTCTGGACAATTCATAATAAAGATGTTATTTTACCAATCTACCAGTTATCGGTAAATACGTTTTACCAATCTGAACAGAAATTTATTAAATAAAGATGTAAATATTCATCTAATTTTAATAAAACCGGTTAAGCGGTTTCCCAATGTTCATTTGTAACCGGTTAGTTTTCAGCTTCAATTAGTATTGATTTGAATTATCAAGAGAAAAGCACAGGCATAATGTTGTACCTATTGCAACGTTCTAAGAAGAAAGAGTTTTATGATCGCAGTCTGTGATTTTAAAATTCCGTGATACAAAACTTTCGTCTTTATTGAGAAAGACAAAACACAAACAAAACATTATCAAGCGGGTTCGGCTTAATTTTTAAGGCATAAAAGAGGTTCGGAATGCTGTGAAAGGCTTTGGTTGCTTTTAATTGCTAAAAGGAGAATAAAATGAGTTCATTCAAAAAAATAATGCAAATTTTTGCGATTTCTATTGGCTTGATAATGATTTTGATGTTTGTTCAAACCATTCAAGCCCAAGAAACACGAGGCACGATTCGCGGAACGGTAACCGACCCGAACAAGTCGGCGGTGCCGGGCGCTTCCGTGAAAATTGTTGATACCGCGAGAGGTTCAACCACGAGTTTAACAACAAACGATGAGGGTTTTTATCAGGCTAATTATATAATTCCCTCGACTTATCAAATTATCGTCGAAGCCAATGGTTTCAAAAGAACTTTGCGGGAAAATGTGAAGGTTCAGATAAACCGGACGCTCAATATCGACATTTCACTTGAAATCGGCGGAAATCAGGAAACCGTCACGGTGACCGCTGAAACGCCGGCATTGGAAACCTCAACCGCGTCGATCGGTCAAACAATCGATCAAAAGCGAATTGCAGAACTTCCGTTGGTGCACGGCGATCCATATACCTTGATCGGTCTTTCGACCGGTGTGACATATACCGGCAGTACGCGGCTTGACCGTCCTTTTGAACCGACGCATATTGTCGGATTTGCGATCGACGGAACCCGCGGCAACCGCAGCGATCTGACCATTGACGGCGCGCCGAGTACGGCAACCGCGAACGGCAATGAAGTGATCGCTTCGTATGTGCCGCCGACCGATATTGTTCAGGAATTCAAAGTTCAAACCGCAACTTTCGATGCCCAGTTCGGCAATACGGAAGGCGGTGTGACGAGTATCATCATAAAATCGGGTACCAATAAACTTCACGGCGCGGCTTATTATTTCGGCGAACCGGGAACCTGGGCGGCGAACGATTTTTTCGGTAATTCGCGCGGTCAGGCGCGTCCCGTCACAAAATCCGATCGGTTCGGTTTCAGCATCAATGGTCCGGTCCGGATTCCGTGGCTTTATAACGGCAAAGACAAGACATTCTTTTTGTTCGGTTATGAAGGAATTCGCGATTCACGACCGCGTTTTGACGCGGCTGCCGGCTCATTCGTGCCGACCGCCGCGATTGCCAACGGCGATTTCTCAGGGCTTGGCGTGACGATTTGGGATCCGCTGACCCGCATCAATACGGGAACGACCTCAAGTCCGGTTTACACCGCTCAACAATCGTTTACCAATAACATCATTCCGGCAAACCGCATCAATCCGGTCGCGCGCGCCGTTCTGACATATTTTGCCAAACCGAAACAACCCGGTTTGGTCGGAAATATTTTTGACTCGACTTTAGCCGAAGTCACAAAACCCTACGACAACTGGACATTTAAGATCGACCAAAACATCTCGAACCGGAATCATCTGTTCGTGCGCGGCAGCTATTATGACCGGAATAGTCTCTATAACTTCTATACCGATAGTCCATACAGCGGCGTCAATTTCATCTTTGCCTCGCGGCAGGGCGTTATCGATGATGTTCATACGTTCAATTCAACGACCTTCTTAAACGTCCGCTACGGCTATAATCGCTTTATCCGTCAGCAGGACCAACAGCAAGCCGTTCGCGGTTTTGACTTGACCCAACTCGGATTTTCGGCGTCGTACAACAGCTTGATTCCTGATCTTACAAGACGTTTTCCGCGTTTCGATTTTACCGGCGGTCCGTTGGGAAACGGAATGTCGAACGAATTCAGACCGGTTGACACTCATTCGTGGGCTGTTATCTTGAATAAGATCGTCAGCAGTCACTCGTTGAAATTCGGCGGTGAGCTGAGAGTTTACAAAGAAAACGATGTCTTCCAAAGCAATGACCAGACGGGACAATTTGTTTTCGACAACACTTATACGAGACAAGCCAGCAACGGCAGTACGGGCGCCGATGTCAACGGTTTGCAGGGGTTAGCGGCATTTTTGCTCGGACTTCCGACGACGCAGCAGCTCGTCCGCCGCGCCGATTATGCGGAATATTCGAAAACCTACGGATTTTTTGCGCAGGACGACTGGAAATTCAGCCAAAAATTAACGTTTAATCTGGGGCTGCGTTATGAATTTGAAACCCCTTTAGTTGAACGGCAAAATAAGAGCGTTTCCGGATTTGATTTAGCATATACGCAGCCGATCCAAGCGGCGGCGCGGACCCGACTGACGACCAATCCGGTCACGGGGTATAACGGCACACCGATTGACCCGAATACCTTTAATGTCACCGGCGGTCTTTTATTTGCCGGAAAAGACGGCGGTTCGGGTTTGTATAAGACACCGAAAAACACGTTTCTTCCGCGCTTTGGCGTGGCTTATCAGTTAAATGATAAAACTGTCTTGCGCGGCGGTTTCGGATTGTTTGCCGGATTTCTCGGCGAACGGCGCGGCGACGTGATCCAACCCGGATTCACGCGAACCACGACCATTTCGACAACGACGCTCGCGAGCGGCGCGCCGATTCCGCGCGATATTTCAAATTTTCCGACGAACATCAACATTTTAGAACCGGTCGGAAACGCACAGGGCAAACAAACCGGCATCGGAACAGGAATTTCGTTTTTTGAGCAAAATCCGAAATCTTCGAAACAGGCGCGCTTCCAGATCGGCATTCAGCGTCAACTTCCGTGGGGAATCGTTGCCGAAGCGATCTATGTCGGCAACTACGGTTACGATATTGAAATTGCCCGCAATATCAACGCGTTGCCGCTGCAGTATCTGAATTCCGACAATTTCCGCTCGGCGGCGATGGTTTCCAACAATACATTATTAGGTGCCGGCGTCGCGAATCCGTTTTTGGGTTTACCGGAAGTTGCCGGAACTTCATTTGCGAATTCAACCATTGCCCGTTCGCAATTACTGATGCCGTTTCCTGAATTCGGCGCGATCACGACCAGCAACAATGACGGCAAGTCGTGGTATCATTCGGGACAATTCAGTCTGCAAAAGCGTTTTACAAAAGGTTATACGATCCAAGCCAGCTATACCTGGTCGAAATGGATTCAGGCAACCGAATATCTGAACGCCGCCGATGCGAAACCGACCAGAATGATTTCCGATCAGGATTCGCCGCATCGATTTTCTTTTAGCGGAATGTATTCATTACCGTTCGGCAAAGGAAAGTCATTTTTATCAAACGCGAACGGCGTTGTTGATCGAATCGTCAGTGGTTGGCAGCTTGGCGGTGTTTTCGGATTGCAAGCCGGATTTCCGATCGCTTTTACCACTGATCTCTTTTACAACGGCGGCAAAATCGCTTTGCAGGGCAATCAGCGAACGACGGCAAAGTGGTTTAATACCGATGTTTTTACTTCGGTGTTTAATTCAACTTCGACGCTCGCCACACCGGTCAATCACCTTCGGTCATTACCGTTCAGGTTTAGTGATGTCCGCCGTGATTATATCAATAATGTCGATCTTTCTTTGATAAAAGATACACGAATCAAAGAAAGAATGCGGATCCAATTGAGGTTTGAACTGATCAACGCCTTCAATCAACCGTATTTTCCGTCACCGGCGGTCAATCCGACTTCGACGACGTTCGGAACGATCGCGCCGTCGAATCAGGACAATTATGCGCGCCGCGCCCAATGGGGAATAAAATTCCTTTTCTAAAGGGAATTTGCGTTTCGCGTAAAACGGAGTTAGATAAATCGCAGTTTGGCGTTTCTAACTCCGTTTTACCAATAATTATCTAATTTTATGAAAGGTTTGACCGCTTACCTATTTTGATTTTAAAAAACATACATTTTTTCTAGACAAATTTGAAGAAAAGTGTTAATTTACCAATTAACCAATTTTTCAAAAGCTATTTTATAAAAATCAGGTCTTATAATTACTAAGAGAATCATCAGATTCTCTTTATATAAAATATCGAGTTAAGCGGTTACCAAGAGTGTTTAGAAGGATCATAAAATTTTTTGTAACCGGTTGACCTGAAAAAAGTTTGAATAAATTGGATCATCCCCAACCAACGTTGACATTTTGCGAGCCGGTTTAAGAATTAAAATAAAGCCAATGCTTGCCAACAGAATTTCTGAATCTTGAAAAAAGCGATTTGATTTTTGGTTTCAGCTTGCTAAATGGTGCAGAAGCAGCTGTTTACATAAGAAAGCGGATTCATTTTGAAAAGAATAATATTAAACACAGGAGAAGATTTATGCGAATAACTCGAATTTCAATCTTTGTACTACTTTTAAGTTTGACAATTATTGGTCAAACCAATAAAGGTGGTATTACCGGAACAGTTACAGATAGCAAAGGCGAACCTGTTGCAGGCGCGACCGTTACTGTTACTAATGCAGGAACCAATCAATCGGTCGTATTGATTACTTCAAACGAAGGCTCATTTTCTGCCAATACACTTGACCCCGTCACATACAGTGTAAAAGTTGAAGCCTCAAACTTTAAAAAGACTGTCGTCCAGCGGGTTAAGGTCGATACCGCGACTGTTTCGACCGTCAACGTCATGCTCGAAGCCGGAACTATAAACGAAGAGGTTACGGTCGAAGCCGAACTGCAAACTGTCAACACCGAATCAGGGGCGACGAGTCAGACCATTACCGAAAGACAACTTCGAGATTTGCCGCTCAATAACCGAAGCGTTTTGGATCTGGCGACGACGATGCCGAATGTGGCGGGTGATGCCGGTTCGGAAGACGTTGATGCGAACTCGACGCAGCCCGTCCCGGGTTTTAACTTAAGTGTCAACGGCGGTCGTCCGGGGAGCACCGCGATCTTGGCGGATGGCGTCAATAATACCGGAATCGGGATCGCGCGGGCGGTGGTTAGTTTTACGCCGGAAACCGTGCAGGAATTTAGTGTTCAGTCGTCCGCCTACTCGGCAGAATACGGGACGACCGGCGGCGGCGTGATCAACGTCACGACAAAATCCGGGACGAACCAATTTAGCGGCACGGCGCTTGTTTATCATCGAAATCCGATCACCAATGCCCAACCCTGGCGGCAGGGCTCGGCGCCCCGAACGGACAATAATCTGCGTTTCACGCAAGGTTCTTTGACGGTCGGCGGTCCGGTTTTCCTGCCTGCATTTAATGAGGGCGGACCTTATTTTTATAATGGTAAAAATAAAACCTTTTTCTTCTTCGCGTATGAACCGCGCTGGCGCACCGATTTTGTGACGAGCAACGCGCTGCTTCCAACTGCCCAGCAATTGGCAGGTGATTTTACAGGATTGATGAGAACCGCGAGCGGCTTTCTGCCGACGGCGGTGGCAACCCAATTCGGACAAACATCGATCGGTCAAGCCAATATCTATCAGCAGTTCGTTAATGTCGGTGGTAATTTATATCCCATCATATTAAACGCCGGCAATCAATATTGTCAGTTCAATGATCCGCGCAGGATTCTGGTCACGCAGCAGATCAATGGATCACCAGTTCAGGTTCCGCAATGCAACTCGACCATCAATGCAATGGCAAATGACTCGTTAAATGTCGTGCCGACCGGCTTTATCGATCCGATTGCCAGACAACTGGCAGCTTATATGCCGACTCCGGGCGCGTATTTTCTTGATAACGGATTGGTTCGCAACTATACGCTGATTCGCTCGGTGAAGCAGAATGAAACCCGCTATACATTTCGTTTGGATCACAATTTTACCGACAAATTCAAGACAAACTTCCGCTACTCGAAAACTCCGGCTGTCGGGATCAGATCCGCCGGCAACGACATTAACGGCAACAGCGGCGTTTACAGCGATGCCAAGCAGTATTTGCTGAGTTTCACCAATACGCTCTCATCGTCGATGATCAACGATCTGCGGCTCAATTATACGCGGGGGAATTTCTCCGAAGATTTCTCGCCGCAATTTTCGATCAAAACGGGCGAAGGTTTTTCACAGAATCTCGGTCTGACGTCATTAACAAAGGGCGGTTTACCGTTAATCTTTTTGACGCAGGATAACGGTTATGTCGGCGCCGACCTTGGCGCGGGCGGTTCGACGAACAATTTTAACGTCGAGCAGCGTTACAATATCAACGACATATTTTACTGGACCAAAGGAAATATGACGTGGAAATTCGGCGTCGATCTGAGCGATGCGCGCTTGAACGCGGTGCCGTTCTTTGCGGCTTCCGGCGGCAGATGGCAATTCCGTACGGTCAATACCAGCAGCAACCGTTCGACGAGCACGGCAAACGGCGGAAACGATCTCGCCAGCTTCCTGATTGGCGTTCCGAATTCGCAGGATTTCCGACCCGTTTTGCTGTCCTATTATTATCAATGGCTAAGCGGCGCGACCTTCATTCAAAACGATTGGAAGGTCAAACCGAATCTGACCTTGAATCTTGGTCTGCGCTATTCGCTTCAGCTTCCGCGCACCGAGAAAAATAATTTACAGGGCGTTTTCAGACCTGATCTCGCGCAAACGATCACATTGACGACCGCTCCGACGGCGACGACCGCAACCCAACGCGGTAATATCGCCATTGCTTCGGGCATTGTGGTCGGCGCGCCGATTCCGGATTTTGTCCCGACGACTGCAGTTATTCCGGCATTTGCCTTTGCCGGTCGCGGCGGCAGATCGAGATATTTGACACCGGTCGATAAGACAGATTTCGAACCGCGTTTGGGTTTTGCATACAGTCCGAAAATGAAGATCTTCGGGGTCGATCTGCAAAAATATTCGTTCGTTATCCGCGGTGGTTTCGGTATTTCACACGCCCCGATCAACGGCAACAACCGCTCGCCGAATCCTGATTTCGGCGGTTTCTCGACTGCCAGCACTTTAGCAAACGGTTCGGTCGGCGGAACATTTAACGATCAGCCGATTCGATTTAGCGGAAACAACGCGCTGCAAGGTTCGTCCGTCCCGCTCGATACGCTGCTTGGAACGGATGCCAACGGGCTTGTTTTTGGCAGCAGTATCGCCATTCCGGGCGTCGCCGTTTTCAGTAATGATAAAGGCTACGGCAAAGTTCCGTATTCAGAAAACTACAATCTGGCGGTGCAGTTCAGTATCTTTAAGGGCACGACGGTCGAGATCGCCTATGTCGGCAATCGCGGCGTCCATCTTTATACGCCGCAGGTCAATCTCAATCTGCGGACTTCGGAAATGATTTCGTTCCTCGAATCGAACGGCATCAACGCGACCGGAACGGTCGCCGACCCGCTCGGACGTCGAACGCTTTTAGGCGCAGCGGTCACTGATACGGTCGCGAGCCTTTACACACCGTATTTGGGATTTGACGCTTTGTACAAATATTTCGATCCGTCTTCGAGCAGCACGCGGCACGCGGGTTATATCGATATCCGCCGCCGGATCGGAAACGGATTCAATTTTACCGCCAACTATACTTTCGGCAAATCGATCGACGACGCTTCCGACGCGAGCCCCGATGTTCGTGTTTTGTCAACCGGTTCGGTTCGCGGGCAGGTCGGCTTGGGCGGCACCCGTCTCGGTGACCGGGCTGTTTCAAGTTTTGACGTGCGGCATAGTTTCAGCGCGACATTTACCTACGATCTGCCGTTCGGCAAAGGTCGCCCTTTTCTGAAAAATGCTCCGTGGTATGTTGGCGGCGTGATCGGCGGCTGGACGATGAGCGGAATTTCGAGAATCAACAGCGGAACGCCGTTTCAACCCTTCATCACCGACCCAAACAAATTGGGCGGCGCGGGTCTGAACCGGATCGTCCGTCCCGACATCGTCGCGGGCGTTCCGCTCAAAAATCCGTTGTGGGATCCGAAATGCCGGATCGGTAACGCGTGCGAACCGTATGTTAATCCGGCGGCATTTATGCGTCCGATCAAAGGACAGCTCGGCAATGCTCCGCGAACGATCAATCTGCGGGCGCCGACGCGTGAATTCTTTGATTTTTCACTGCAGAAAGATTTCTCGCTCGATCGGTTGATCGGCGGCGAAGGCAAACGCAAACTCCAATTCAGAATCGATTTGCTGAATGCCTTCAATCACCCGGTTTTCCAATTAAATAATCTTGGCAATACGCCGTTCGGTCTCGGAACTTTCCCGACGGAAATTACTTCCGAAAACTTCGGCGGACTTCTGCAGCCGATCACGGCGGCGGAATACAATGCCTGGGCGACATTCAACGGTCAGCCGCTCTCGACCACGACAGAAGGCGCGGCTCAATTGGCGGCGATTCGCGCCACGATCAATGCCGTTCGACTGCCGGCACGTCCCGGCATTACGACGGGCGGCGCCTTGCCGAATAACTTCTTCCACATCAATCTGCCGCAGGGATTTGCAACCACTCCGGCGCTGGCTAATGACATCAGAACTTTGGAAGGTTTCAAATTGTATCGAATTCGAAACAACTACGACACCAATTTCGGAACGCTGTTTGCGGTCAACAATCCGCGTTACGTTCAGTTCGGAATTAAGTTTTACTTCTAAAACCTGAAATTTCGGACAACTTTGAAAACCGATTTAGCTCTGCTGTTTGACAGTAGAGCTAAATCGGTTGAAACAAACAAAATTTTTGGTGCCGCCTTCAAGCGGAAAATTGCGCGTCCCACCGTGCATTAAGTTGTAATAATGGCTCAACCTGGGTCAGTCCCACCTGCGTAAGCGGGTGGTTTAAACATTTATTTTTTTCTAGAGCAAATTTAGGATTGATGGATGGAACAATTAGTCAGAACCGCCTGCGGTAGCGGGTGGTTGAATAACAATCGTGCGAATGTTTGGATTAAACCATCCGCTTGCGGCAGATGGTTCTGACCCGTATATCAATCGCAAATCTGCTCTAAAAACCGGAATCCGGAGCTTGAAACTAAAAACTAACGACAAGAGGGTTATGAAAAAATATCTATCAATAATTTTGCTGACATTGATTTCTTCCGTCATAATTTACGCGCAAAAACAGGAACCGCCGCGCGAATGGATCGATAAAGATACGGGACACCGGATCGTTCGTCTGTCGGACGAAGACGGCAGTTCGTCGTTTTATTTTCATCAAAACGGCTATACCGCAAATGGCGACAAATTGGTCTTTTCAACTCGTTCGGGACTTTCGACCTATAATTTCAAGACCAAAAAGATCGAGCAGATCGTCGAAGGACGCGCGGGCAGCGTCGTTGTCGGAAAGAAAACGCGCAAAGTTTATTACACAAAGGGCGAATCGGTCTATGAAACCGATGTTGACACCAAAGCGACGCGCGAGATCGTCAAAGATGCGCGAATTCGCACCGGTTCGGGTTTTGCCGTCAACGCCGACGAAACGCTTCTCGGCGGCAGTCTGGTCGTCGGCGAAATGCCGAGACCGACCGAAACCACACAGCCACAGCCGCGCGGCGATAATTATCCGGGCAAGGGCGAAATGATGGAACGCCGCCTTGCCGCAAAGATTCCGATGGCGCTCTACACGATCAACATCAAAAGCGGCGAGATCAAAACCTTTCACAACGCGACCGATTGGCTCAACCACGTCCAATTTTCGCCGACCGATCCGAGCTTGATGATGTTTTGTCACGAAGGACCGTGGCACAAGGTCGATCGCATCTGGACGATTCGCACCGACGGCACGCAGCTCACGAAGATTCACACGCGGACGATGGAGATGGAGATCGCCGGACACGAATTTTTCGGCGCCGACGGCAAATATATCTACTACGATCTGCAAACACCGAAATCAGAGGTTTTCTGGCTCGCCAAATACGAGATAAAGACCGGCAAACTGACCAAATACAGTCTGACCAAACACGAATGGTCGGTGCATTACAACGTCTCGCCCGACGGCAAGTTCTATTCCGGCGACGGCGGCGGACCGAACTCGGTCGCGCGCGGCGATAACGGTCAATGGATGTATCTTTTCCGCCCCGACAAAAACAACAAATTTGTTTCGGAAAAACTCGTCAATCTTGAAAAACACGATTACACGCTCGAACCGAACGGCACATTCACGCCCGACGGCAAATGGATCGTCTTTCGTTCGAATATGTTCGGCGCGACGCAGATTTATGCCGTCGAAATTAAAAAAGCGAAGTGATCTGTCGAAATTTATTTTGCAACTAAATTCAACTTCAAATGTATAATACTGATAAATGCTAGCGGCGGTTTAATTCAATAAAATTACAAAAGGAGATTGGTCTATGAGCGAAAAAAAATCGAAAATATTTAAAATTTCGGCGGTTATTTGTTTGATGTTAAGTTTTGCGCTGGTCGCCTCGGCACAGGAAAACCAAATTGACATCAAGCTGCTCGCCCAAAAATTTCTTGAAGTGAATGAGCCGAAGTTGGAACAGACCAAAGAGCTGAGTAAACGACTTTTTTTGCTCAAATACTTAGCTCCGGCGGCTTTAAGTGCCGGTGAAACCGAAAAGGCAAGCGATTTTGCGCGGCAGATCTTCGAGGTCGGTCAGAAACTGGAAACACGACCGGGTTCCGGTCCGTCAAATAAATCATATTCGATCCACACCGGCAATATTGT
>JBBQOA010000022.1:0-16886 GCA_038330465.1 Pyrinomonadales bacterium | reverse complement strand
CGTCGGCTGCCCCGGCGAGTTTTGTGTCGTCGCCTGCACTAATCTGACGCCGGTGCCGACTGAAATATTTCTTAACCAACCCTTGAACACGCGACCGTTCGCATAATTCGTTAACCCGACCCGCTCATAATTGCGCTTCTGCGGATTGTTCAGCGTGGCTGCTAATTTACCGTCAAAATAGACTTTGGCTTGTCCGGCATTTTCGTCGCAGGTCAGAATCAGTTCGTGCCACACGCCAACCTGATACTGAACATTACTTTTAACGTGTTTCGCGAGATTGTCATACATCAATGTAACAGTTCCGTCTTTGTCGAGCCCGACGCCCATCCAGCGGTCTAAAAATACAAAGACCGGAACGGGAAAATACTGGTCCGTGATCGGCTCCGCCAGCTTAAATTCCGCCCTGATCGCAAACACTTTCATATTTCTGTCAACTTCAAAAGATGTGTCACCTTCATTGGTCGTATATCTTCCGTCGCTGTAGAGCGCGCCGTTTTCAAATTCAGTTCGTGCCAGTTCCATCGGTTTGCTTTTTCCGAGCGCGTCATTGCCGTTTCCTGAAAGCGGGTAATTGGCAGCCAATCCGGTGACTTCCATTTTCGGTTGGAATCCATTCTGCCCGTAAAGTTTTTGCTGGGAAAAGCCCGCCGCCAGCGATATGAAAATCGCCATCATCATCAATCTTTTTATCATTTTGTTTGTTTTTGTGTATCTCATAGTCATAAATTAAGTTCATTTGGAGCGAGTTATTTATTCATCAATTTCGCCGCCTCGTTTTACCCAGTCTTCGAAATCAACGCCTTTGGTCGAAGACCTTGAAACATACGCGCCCGTCAAAATCGCTTCGGTCAGCGTTGCGCCGGTCAGATCGGCGCCGCTTAAATCCGCGCCCGCAAGATCCGCCGTGTTCAAATCGGCTCCCGTCAAATTTACGTCAACAAATTGAATGCCTTTCAATGACGCGCCGCTCAGATCCGCCCGGCTCATATTTGCTTTTCTGAAATTCGTCCAGCGGGTTGTCGTCAATTGGCTGAGATTGGCGCCGCTCAGATCCGCGCCGCTCAGATCCGCGCCGCTTAAATTCAGATCTTTCAAATTTGTCCCGCCGAGATCCGCGTATTTTAAATCTTTGACGCCGCTTTTGATTTTTTGCACCCAACACGCCCGGTTTGCGGTTGAATGAATATTGTTGCCCGGTCGGTCATCAATGGTCTTTGTGCAGCTAGTTTGCGCCGGCGTCCGCGCCGCGCCGATGACGACCAGTCCGGTCATCAAAATTGCCGTCATTATTTTCATTATTTTGATTTTTTTTGTGACTAACATAATTTTCTCCTCGATAAATTTCTGATCTTGTCTTTACTTATATAAACGAGAACCGCACACGAAAACAGATATTTCGATCGAAATCAATTTGAGATCAATTTGCGGTATTTTCTTTTTTATGGCGGGATTTTGAGAGTTGGTTCTTTATAGTTGGTATCAATTTGATGTATAGTAAAGCCTATTCTCCAAACTATCCAAAGACAACGCAATGAACACGGAATCGCCGCAGGAAATAACTCAACTGCTTTATGACTGGAGCAACGGCGACGAACTCGCTTTAGAAAAATTGATGCCGCTCGTTTATGCCGAATTGCATAAAATGGCGAAGCAATATATGAAC
Source organism: Pyrinomonadales bacterium (assembly GCA_038330465.1). Taxonomy (GTDB): domain Bacteria; phylum Acidobacteriota; class Blastocatellia; order Pyrinomonadales; family Pyrinomonadaceae; genus JAFDVJ01. Next base: position 15,223 of record JBBQOA010000022.1, on the reverse strand, counting down.
AGCCAACGGATCGATCATACTTTGCAACCAACGGCATTGATCCACGAGGCATATCTCAAATTAGCCGGACAAGAAGATCAAAACTGGAAAAACCGCGCGCATTTTTTCGGCGTCGCGGCACAGGCGATGCGGCATATTTTGGTCGATTACGTGCGGCAGCGAAATTATCAAAAACGCGCCGGAAATCTGCCGCGAGTCGAATTTGATGAAGCGTTGATGGTTTCAAACGAACGCGCCGCCGAGCTTGTTCAACTCGATGAAGCATTGACCAGTCTTGCCGAATTTGACAAACGAAAAGCCGTATTGTTGAACTCAAATATTTCGGCGGTTTGAGCAATGAAGAAATGGCGGAAGTTTTGAAAATTTCCACCAAAACCGTGATCCGGGGTTGGCAATTCGCGCGTTCGTGGCTGCTGCGGGAATTGTCGCGGCAATAGAAAAGAAAACTCCCGACCTTAAAAATGAACGCGGAAAGACAAACAAAAATTGAGGAGATCTATCACGCCAGTTTGGATATTTCCGCCGAATCGCGTTCGGAATTTTTAGCAGCGGCGTGCGGCACTGATGAAGAGCTTCAAAATGAAATAAGATCGCTGCTGTGTTTTGCCGAAGTAACCTCAAGTTTGATCGATAAACCGCCGCTCGACATCGCGGCGGAAATTTTTTCCGGTCGAATTCAAGCGGAAATTGTCGGCACAAATATCAAGCATTATAAGATCCTGGCGCAGATCGGAACGGGCGGAATGGGCGATGTCTATCTTGCCGAGGACACCCGGCTCGAACGCCGCGTCGCGATCAAATTCATCAAAACGGAATTTTCCGAAAACCCGACCCAACTGCGCCGTTTCATCAGGGAAGCGAAAACCGCTTCATCGCTCAATCACCCGAATATCATTACGGTTTACGAAATCGGCAAAACAAAAAACAGTCAATTTATTGCGACCGAATTTATCGAGGGAAAAACTTTGCGACGCGCGATCAATGAAGGTTCTTTGAATCTTGGTGAAATTCTCGACATCGCCGTGCAAGTCGCCAACGCGCTTCACGCCGCGCATTCAGCCGGAGTCATCCACCGCGACATAAAGCCCGAAAACATTATGCTGCGCGAAGATAAACTGGTCAAAGTTCTGGACTTCGGTTTGGTCAAACTGGTCGGAAAACGATATCGAAAAGATAAAATTCCGGTGCCGCTGCCCGTCAATCAAGAGCCATCGCAAATACTCGCAAACAATTTGACGGCGCCCGATTTATTGATGGGAACAGTCGCGTATATTTCGCCGGAACAAGCGCGTTTGGCGCCGATCGACGCGCGCAGCGACGTTTGGAGTTTGACCATTGTCTTGTATGAAATGGCGTCCGGCTGTCAGCCTTTCAAAGGCAAGACGGCGCGCGCCACGATCGATTCGATCCTCAACGACGAACCCGCCGCGCTCGCCGATTATATTCCGTCTGAACTACAACGAATTCTTCGCAAAGGTTTGCAAAAGAATGCCGAAGATCGATACCAAACGGCGCCGGAGCTGCTCGGCGACCTGAAACTTTGTCAAAAGAATTTTGCCGATGAAGCGGAATTCGAGCGTGATGCGGCAGCCGCGGTCAGTCACGGCAAAACCTCGCAAGATAAAACAATAGTTTCGTCGCCGCTTCGCGCGCGAACGGACGCCGTTTTACAATCCGGATCAAATAATCCGTCAGCGCCAAATTCATTTTCAGACAGGTCGGGAAAAACAAACTTTTCTCAGCCGCGCTTTTGGTGATAATTTTGTTTGCCACGGCTTTTGCCTTCAACCGTTATTTTGGCGGAGTTTCTCAGCCGGATGCCTCGGTCGCGATCATGCCGTTCGCCAATACGAGCGGCGATCCGAATATGGAATATCTTTCGGACGGCATCAGCGAATCATTGTTCAATTCGCTTTCGCAGATGCGGGGCGTCAACGTCATCGAGCAGAATTCGCCATTCAAATATCAAGGAAAAGAGACTGAGTTTGAAAAAAACGCCCGTGATCTGGGCGTGCAATTTGTTTTGCGCGGGCAAATCTCGCAGAGCGCCGATCATTTGCAGATCACCGCCGAATTCGTCGATGTCCGAAATAATACGCAAATTTGGAGCGCGCAATTTAATCGGAAGCCGGCGGATATTTCCGACATCGAAGCGGAAATTTCGCGGCAAATTGCCGATCGGTTAGAACTTCATTTGAGCGGCGCCGAAAAGGCGCGGCTCGTCACCAAAACGAAACCAAACCCGCAGGCGTATGAACTGCTTCTGAAAGGACGTTTCTATCAGTCGAAAAGCTCGTTTGAAACCTCGAAAAAAGCGATCGAATATTACGATCAGGCGCTCGCCGTTGATCCGAATTATGCGCAAGGATATGCGGCACTAGCGAATGCTTATCTTTATATCGGATCAAATGGTTTTCAGACGCCGAACGAGGTGATGCCGAAAGCCAAGGCGGCAGCCGAACGGGCGTTGGAACTCGATGAAAGCCTCGCGGAGGTCAATCTGGCGATGGCGGGAATCAAGCGAATCGCCCGTGACTGGTCGGGCGCCGAACGCGAATACAAACGCGCGATCGAACTTAATCCGAATCTGGCAGCGACGCATTTTTCGTACGCCTTTTTTCTCAGCATGATGGGGCAGCACGAACGGGCGATCGCCGAGATCAAAAAGTCGCGAGAGCTTAATCCGCTCAAGCCGCAGATCAATAGCGACATCGCCTATATTCTCTACTTTGCGCGGCAGTATGACGCGGCGCTTGCCCAATACGAAATAGCACAGGAACTCGATCCGGACTTCGGTCCGACATATTACGGCAAAGGCTTTGTTCATACGGCGCAGAGGCAGTATTTCGAAGCCGTCACGAATTACCGTGAGATGATCCGGCTCAGCGGAGATCAACCCGGAGTTGAATGCTATCTCGGTTTTGCGCTCGCGAGGGCGGGACAAATTCCGGAAGCCCGGGCAATACTTAAAAAACTTGAGAGCGGAGAAGAATATGTTTCGCCCGTTGAATTGGCGGTCTTATATGTCGGGTTGAACGAACCGGACGAAGCGCTTTCGGCGCTCGAACGCGCCTTTGCCGCCGGCGATTCGCAGTTGCAATTTCTCGGAGTCGAGCCGCATTTCGACGATTTGCGAACCGCTCCGCGCTTTGTCGAACTGCTCAGGCGGATCGGTCTTTCGCAATAACACCTTTCGGATCATCTCAAATTCTGCCGGTAAATTTCTGCTATATTATTAATATGGGGATCCGCGGTCGGTTAGTCTTATTGGTTTTGGGCATTGTCATCGCTTTGATTTTGCTTGGCACCATCGATCTGTTCCGGGTTTGGCAATTTAACCGCGAACAACTCGCCGATTCGCTTAAAAAGCGTACCGAGATCGCCGCCGTCGCTTTTGAACAATGGGCAAACGCCCAGCAGGAACCGCTCGGAACATTGGCGGAAATTCTTGAAGATAAGCCGATTCGGTCGGTTATCATTCAGAGTAATTTACTCTATTTACTGCAAACGCGACCGCATTGGATAAATCTGCAAGTGGTTGATGAGCGCGGCAATAACCTTTTGAAATACTCGAAAGGCAAAGAACCGCCGAACTCCTTGATTGAGGATTTGCTTAACAAGATCAAGGAAAAAAAAAACTGGGTCGTGACGACCGATCGAACTGAAAATGAAGAGCGCCCGATCTTTACGATCGCCACTCCGACCAAAGACGGCGGCGCCATTATTGCACAAATTGACGGTGAGGCGGTCAATGAACTTTTCAAAGATATTGAATTAGCCGAAAATTCGGTTGTCGCTATAATGGATAAGGACGGCAGAATTCTTTATCGAAGAAGCGCGGATGCAACGATGCTTTATTCGGAAATTCTCGGCACTTCGCTGATCGATTCGCTCGGCGACCAAAATACAAGCGTCTCGGAAGTTGAAAGTCCGTATGACGGAATCAAAAGAATCTATGGTCTGGCGCGGACGCACCGGCAGGAAAATGTCATTATTATCGGCATTTCGAGCAGCCGCTTTAATGAGCCTTTGTGGAATCAGATCTACCGCCAATTGCGGGTCAGTTTCATTATTGCCGTGATCGCGATCGGCGTCACGCTTTTTCTGGCTTTCGGAATTATCAAATCGCTCAAAGAGCTGAAAACGGTCACGTACCGGTTTGCGACCGGAAACCGCGAGGTCAGAGCGCCGGAAAATGTCGCCGGTGAGATCGGCGCGCTCGGCAAAGCCTTTAATTGGATGGCAGAGCAATTAAATGAGCGCGAAGAACGACTCAAGGAACTCGACATTCTGAAATCCGAATTTGTCAGCAGTATTTCGCACGAATTGAAAACTCCGCTGACGACGATCAAAACGCTCGCGCACGTTCTGAAAGAAAACAAGATCAAGAAAGCCGAGAAAACCGAGTATCTCGAGGTCATTGCCGCCGAATGCGACCGGCAGATCAAACTGGTGTCAAACCTTCTGGACGTTTCACAGATCGAAGCGGACAAATTCAAATTCGAGTGTTCCGAGGTGCGGCTTAACGAAATTCTGCAAGGTGTTTTGAAGATGGAAAAACCGGCGGCGGAACTCAAAAATAACGGTCTGGAACTGCAAATTACTGATGATGTTCCCGCCGTTCGTGCGAATTCCGAAGCGCTTCACCGCGTTTTTCGTTCGCTGGTTGAAAATGCCGTTAAATACACACCCGAAGGCGGCGTTATCAGAATATCGGCAAAAAGATCGAATGGCGAGGTTGCGGTCAGTGTTTCCGACAATGGCTGCGGGATTGGCGCCGAAGATCTGCCGAATATTTTCAATAAGTTTTATCGGGGCAAACCGCTTTCGGAAAGTCTTGAAAGGGTCAATGAACAAAACGGTGTCGGACTCGGCTTGTATATTACACGAAAGATCGTCGATCAATTAAGCGGCAGGATCGAAGCGTCGAGCAGCTTGAAGGGCGGCACGGTCTTGACGGTTTTTTTACCGGTTTGGAAGGAGGCGACAGATGGCAAAACGGCTCTTGATAGTTGATGACGAACCGGCGTTGCTGCTCGCGGTCGCGGCGTGTTTGCGGGGCGAAGGCTATGACGTCAAGACCGCCCGAAGCGCAAAAGACGCTTTGATCTATCTTTCGACGACGCTGCCCGACCTGATCATCAGCGATGTTCGAATGCCGCGAATGTCGGGTTTTAAATTCGCGAATCATTTGCGCGCTTCGCCGCGAACCGAACTGATTCCGATCATTTTCCTGACGGCAAAAGATGAGATAAAAGATCGGATCGAAGGATTTCGGGCGGGCATCGACGTTTATCTGACAAAGCCGTTTGAACCGACGGAATTGATCGCGGTCGTCGCCAATTTGCTCCGGCGGATCGAGCGCACGCATTCGGTGATCGCCAATTTGGTCGGCGTCGTGCTCAAAGAAGAAGAAACATTTTACGACGAGGATCTGAGCGAAGCCGAAAAAAGAATCGCCCGCGAAGTCGCCAAAGGTTTTAGTAACAAAGAGATCGCCGATGAATTGAATTTAAGCGTGCGGACGGTCGAAAATCATATCAGCCGGATCTTGGACAAAAAAGGATTTGCCAACCGGGTTGAAATTGCCAGATTTGTTTTGGCGCGTCAAAAATAACGAATAAAGAATGAAACGAAAATTGCTAGTATTTGTCACGATCGGTATTGTTTGTCTGCTTTTGGCGCAGAGCGTTTGGGCGTCGGAAGACGGCGGCGGACACGGCGCGAGCCCGACGGTTCTGATCGGTCTTGCGGTCATTTTGCTGATGGCGAATTTTTTTAGCGAGATCCTGCAATATTTCGGACAGCCGTCTGTTTTGGGCGAACTGATCGCCGGCATTATCCTGGGAAACCTGGTTTTACTCGGGTTCGATCACGCCGAAGTCTTAAAGACCGATGTCGTCATCACGACCTTTGCCCAGCTCGGCATCATCAGCCTGCTTTTCGAGGTCGGACTCGAAACCAATTTCAGCGAGATGAAAAAGGTCGGCGTGTCTTCGCTGCTCGTCGCCTTGATCGGCGTGGTCGCGCCTTTTATACTCGGCTGGCTGGTCGCGAAGATCTTTTTGGGCGATATGGCGACGCTCAGCCATATTTTTATCGCCGCGATGCTCTGCGCGACGAGCATCGGGATCACGGCGCGTGTTTTTAAGGATCTCGGCAAACTCAACGCCCGCGAAGCGCAGATCATTCTCGGCGCGGCGGTCATCGATGATGTTCTGGCGCTTTTGCTTTTGGCGATCGTCGAAGGCGCGATCTTATCGGAATCCAACGGCACGTCCCTCGAAGTGACGACGTTTGTCGTGATCGGTCTCAAAGCGATCGGCTTTTTGGCGGTCGCCGTCGTGATCGGTAAATTCGCCGCGCCGAAAATATTTCAATCCGTCAAAAATTTTGAAAGCAAAGGAATGATTCTCGGGCTTTCGCTGGCGATTTGCTTTTTGTTCGCGTGGGCGGCATCAATGGTCGGTTTGGCGGCGATCATCGGAGCATTTGCCGCCGGATTGATTTTGGAAGACGCGAGTTTTGAACATTTTCTCGATCATAAAAAACATCAGCTCGAAGTTTTTATGTCGCCGATCACCGCGGTTCTGGCGCCGATATTTTTCGTCTCGATCGGGATGAAAGTGGATCTGCGGGCATTTGCCGATCCCGAATTGCTGCTATTTGCGGGGGCTTTGACACTGGCGGCGATCATCGGTAAACAGGCGTGTTCGCTAGGCGCTTTGGAAAAAGGCTTAAACCGCATTGCAATTGGGTTTGGAATGATTCCGAGAGGCGAAGTCATCTTGTTTTTTGCCGGTGTCGGGGCAACTTTGACTTTGCCGAATGCGCAAAATATCAACGAACCGGTGATTAGTTCGTCAATCTTTAGTGCGATCGTGATCGTCGTGATGATAACTGCTTTGATCACGCCGCCTGCTTTGAAATGGTCATTAAATCGAGACGATTCGCCAAAACCATCAGAAGAAACAGCCCGGTAAAGTTGGAGCCGTTATATGAATTTGGAAATTATTCTTGTTTTCGTCGTTGCGATCTGCGCGGTCGTTTTATTTGCCACCGAAAAACTTTCGGTCGATCTCATCGCATTGCTCATTATGGCTTCATTGATGATTCTCGGAATCATCAATGCGGATCAGGCGATCGCGGGATTCAGTAATAAGGCGACCGTCACGGTCGCGGCAATGTTCGTGCTCAGCGCGGGGCTTTTCAAAACGGGCGCGGTCAGCTATTTAGCGAAGCTGACGACCATCGTATTCAAGAAAAACTATTGGCTCGGGTTGATCACGGTGATGTTCGCCGTTGCCTTTTTCTCGGCTTTTATCAACAACACGCCGGTCGTCGCCGTCTTTATTCCGATTCTTCTCGGCGTCGCTAAAGAAATAAAAGCCAGCGCTTCGAAACTTTTAATGCCGATGTCTTTTGCTTCGATGTTTGGCGGCGTCTGCACTTTGATCGGAACATCCACCAATATTCTGGTCAGTTCGATCGCCGAAGAACGCGGACAACCTGCCTTTTCAATGTTTGAGATCGCGCCGCTCGGGTTAATTATGTTTGCGGCGGGAATGATTTATATGCTTTTGATCGGCATTCGTTTGATTCCTGACCGACGGCAGAAAGGCGATTTGATCGAATCTTTTGATTTGCAGGAATATATTACGGAAGTTGTGCTTTTAGAAGACGCGCCGTCGGTCGGGCACGCCATCAAAGAGTCGCCGATCATCAAAGACCTTGATATCGCGATCGTTGACATTCAACGCGGCGATGAAATGATTTCGGTGCCGCCGCCGGAATTTGTCTTGCAGCCGGGCGATGTTTTGCGGGTTCGCTGCGACCTTGAAAAGTTTAATAAAATCCAAGCGCGCAGCGGCGTTTTATTCAAATCACAGTTTAAATGGCACGATTCCGACGTTGAAAAAATGGACGTCAAGTTGGTTGAAGTGGTTCTCGTTTTTAATTCCGATCTGGTTGGTAAATCGCTGGCGGAACTGGAGTTTCGGGAAAAATTCGGCGCGATCGTGCTGGCTTTGCGGCATCGCGGAAAATTGATGCGCGAAAAAATTGCCGACACCAAATTGAGCGCGGGCGATACGATGCTTTTGGAAGTCAAAGCTGACCGCTACAATCAATTTCGCCAGAATCCGTCGTTTGTCATTATTTCAGAAACCGAACAAGTCGTTTACCGCAAAAGCAAACTGATTCCCGCGCTGTTGATTTTGGCGGGCGTGATTCTGACGGCGACACTCGGAATCACGCCGATTGTCGTCAGTTCGGTGGTCGGCGCGATTTTGCTGATCTTGGTTGGCTGTCTGAAAATGGAAGAAGTTTATCAAGCGATCGAATGGCGGATCATTTTTCTGCTGGCGGGCGTTTTGACGCTTGAAGCCGCGATGGAAAACAGCGGCGCCGCGCCGCTCATCTCGACGACGATTATTTCGGTCGTCAGCCATTGGGGCGGATTGGTCGCGCTGGTTTCGGCGTTTTATTTGATGACCTTTATTTTTACGGAAATGATGTCAAACAATGCGACAGCGGCGCTTCTGACGCCGATTGCGATCGCCACCGCCAATACGCTTCAGGTCAGCCCGCGTCCTTTTCTGGTCGCCGTGATGTTTGCGGCTTCGGCGAGTTTTATGACGCCCGTCGGCTATCAAACAAATACACTGATCTATGGTCCCGGACAGTATCGATTCGCCGATTTTCTGCGCGTCGGAACGCCGCTTAATCTGATATTTTGGATCATTGCGACGATTTTTATTCCGTATTTTTGGAAATTTTAGAACTTAAAAACAGACTATTGAGCTTGAGGGCGTGCGGCGGCGCAAATAAATCAACGATCGAAACGATCAGGGAATCAGCGAATAAATATAAATGACATAGCCGATGATCAGCAGAGCGCCTTCGAGCCGGTCGAGGATGAATTTTCTGCCGAGCAGAACATTGAGTAAAATTGCGCTGCCGAGCATTACGACCAGATCGAGGGTGCGGACGCCTTCGGTCGAGATCGGATGGATCATCGCGGTGACGCCCAAAACTCCTAAAATATTCAGCACATTCGAGCCGATCGCGTTGCCGAGCGCGACATCGGCTTCGCCTTTTTTCGCGGCGATCGCGGAAGTTGCCAATTCCGGCAAGCTCGTGCCGATGGCAACGATCGTCAGACCGATCACGACCTCGCTCAAACCGAAATATTTGGCGACATTGACGGCGCCTTCCAAAAGCAGGTTGGCTCCTAAAATAAGCAAAGAAAAACCCGCAAGGATAAAAATAATATCTTTCCAAACAGCGCCTTTCGGTTGTTCAAAGGCTTCCGCAAATTCTTCTCTAACTTCTTTTCCCTGTTTTTGTTTGGAAAGATAATAAGTCAAAAATGGGTAGGCGACCGCGCCGATCATTAGAATTATTCCGTCAATTCTGCCGAGCTCGCCGTCATAGAGCAAAACCCACAAAAAAGCCGTGATGACGACCATCACGGGCGTTTCACGGCGGACGATCTCGGCTCTCACATGAAGCGGTTTGATGACCGCCGCAATGCCCAAGATCAACGCGACATTGCTGATATTCGAACCGATCACATTGCCGAGCGCGAGCGAACTGTTGCCGCCGAGCGCCGAACCGATCGAAACGACGAATTCCGGACTGCCGGTGCCGAACGCGACGATCGTCAAGCCGACGACGAGCGGCGTCACGCCGAGCCGCAAAGCAACCGCAGAACTTCCGCGCACCAAACCTTCCGCACCGATGGTGAGCAGCAGAAGTCCGAAGATAATAAAGATAAAAAAGGTGAACATCTTTGCGAAGTTCCGCGATTTCTCACGTAATTATAAGCAAACAAATTTTAGTCAGCCAACGATGAATATCGAATTCTTTGAACGTCGGCTTTTTTCAAAGGCTTCGAAAATATTGGGCGGAAAGCGAACGGTCGAGCGGTTTGAGCAAGTCGGTCGCTTGCTCAAAGTCTTCAAAGACGGTTAGAATTTTAGATTAAACGTTATGGCATCTTTTTATGAAGTAATGATCGAGCGCAATTTCTCAAGCGCGCACCAATTGCGCGGTTACAAAGGGAAATGCGAAAACCTGCACGGGCATAATTACAAGATCGAGATCTATGCCAAAGGCGCAGAACTCAACAATATCGGGTTGCTGATCGATTTCGGTGATCTTAAGAAAGCGGCGGACGAAATTGTTTCGTATCTTGATCATCGCAACCTCAACGAACTGCCGCCGTTCGATGAAGAACTCAACCCGTCGGCGGAGAATTTGGCGCGTTATATCTGTGAATACATAAATTCGCGCGTCGGCGACGACCGCGTTCAGGTTTGGAAGGTTCGCTGCTACGAAACGCCGACAAGTATTGCGACCTATCAAATCGGCTAGACGAATTTACAAGATTTTTTCGAGCACAAAATTGATCCCGACCGAATCGCCGTAGGGAAAAGTGAGTTCGCCGACGCGTCTGAATCCATTTTTCGTATAAAACTTTTGCGCCCGGATGTTTTCTTCCCAGACGCCGAGCCAAAGCGTTTCAAAGTCGCGGCGGCGGGCGGTTTCAAGACAATGTTCAAGCAAAATTTTGCCGATGCCCGCGCCGTAAACTCTTTCCAAAGTGTAAATTCGCTGTAATTCGATCGAGTTTTCGCTTTTGATGCACGGAATTTTTGAACCTTCGCGCATTTTCGCGTAGCCGACGGCTTTTTGTTCGAGAAAGATGATAAAAAACGCGGCGTTTTGATTGGCAAGCTCGGCGCGGATTTTTTCAAGCGTAAACGATTCATCGATATAATTTGCCAAATCGTGCGCGTCGTCCTGTTCGTAATAGGCTTCGTAAAACGTCACGGCGGCGAGCACCGCGATCAGTTTGGCGTCGCTTGCGGCGGCGCGGCGAATTTCAATTTTTTCGGCGAAATTATTCATCTGATTAATCTTACAAAAAAAACTCCCGAAAAAAAAAGATTGAAAAACGCCGGAAAATAAGGTATTATAATAGTCCCACAAAGATAAAATCCGCTTTTTCAGACAACCAAGGAGGTACAAATGCTGATAAAAGAAATACCGCGATCCAATTCATCAAACTTGATGTTATTGACCGGCGCGTTTATTATTGCCACGACATTGATGATGATTTTCTTCTTTTCGAGCTAAAGAAATTCGATCTGCGATCTTCCCGAATTGATTCATAAAATTTTTTTTTGCAGAACATTATCGTTTTGATTGGGAACGGTGATCTTCCTCATTTGTTTTGGGAATTTAAAAAGAAAAAAGCGAACTGCTTGCAGTTCGCTTTTTTGATTGGTCGGGGCGAGATGATTTGAACATCCGACCTCACGGTCCCGAACCGTGCGCTCTACCAGGCTGAGCCACGCCCCGTTAAGTCAAGTTTTAGATTCTAAGCTACCGCGCGCGTTAAGTCAAACCTTAGACGGACGGTTCTTCCGATTCTTCTTTTTTACCGAATTTATGTTTCAGAAATTCGATGATCGGCGGGAGCAAGGATAGAAAAACGACGACGATGACGACTTTTTCGATATGGTCTTGAAGTTTGATGCCGAGCGCGTTTTCAACCATCGTGCCGAAGAAATAGCCTGCCAAAACCATACTGCAGATCCACAGCAAACCGCCCGCAATGCTGTATGGCAGAAATGTTTTGTAAGGCATTTCGGTCGCGCCGACGACGATCGGCGCAAATGTCCTGACGATCGGGACAAATCTTGCCAACAAAACGGTTTTGGCGCCATATTTTTCAAAGAAAGCATGTGCTTTGGCAACCCGCGAAGGCTTAAAGATCCGCGAATTCTCACGATTGAAGATCTTTTTGCCCATCAACCGACCGGTCCAGTAACCGGTCGAATCGCCGAGCACCGAACCGAGGAAGAACGCCAGCAAAACCAGCAAAATATTGAGTTTGTCAGGATAAGTTTTAGCAAAAAGTCCGGACACGACGAGCAGCGAATCGCCCGGCAGAAAAAAACCGACGGCTAAACCAGTTTCGGCAAAGACGATAAAAAACAATCCGAGATAGACATAAATTCCAAGCCAACCAAGCAGCGTAGTGATCAATACATTCGGGTCGAGAAACCAGAAAGTTTTTTTGATGTCTTCAAATATTCCTAAAAATAACGCGAGCATTTTCATAAAGTCTAAATTCTACTACAAATGACATCCTTCGGCGCAATTACAAATTACGGATGACAAATTTCAAACGGATTGACTGTTTTGAAGTTTGAAGTTTGTCATCCGTAATTTGTAAACGGCGGCGGCGGCGCCTATTTCCAACCGTGTTCGCCGATCAGCGGGACGAACGAACAAGCGCCGAAATCTTCGGTTTGAAATCCTTTGGTCGAGCGCGTCACGCGAATCAGATTTTGTGTTTTCGGGTCTTGTCCGATCGGAATGACGAGCTTTCCGCCGACATTTAGCTGCTCGATCAGCGGCTGCGGCATTTCCGGACTTCCGGCGGCGACCAGAATGGCGTCAAACGGCGCATAAACTTCCCAACCGTTCGTGCCATCCGCACAGCGCAGCGTGACATTGTGAAACCCGAGCTTTTGAAGTCGTTCCTGCGCTTCCTTTGCGAGAAGCGGAATGCGTTCGATCGCAAAGATTTTATTCGCGAGGCTGGCGAGGATCGCCGTTTGATAACCCGAACCCGCGCCGATCTCTAAGACGCGGCTGTTTGGCGTAAGCTCGAGCAGTTCGGTCATTCGCGCGACGATAAAGGGTTGTGAGATCGTTTGTTTTGAAGAGATCGGCAGGGCATTGTCTTTGTAAGCCTGGTGTTTGATGGCTTCAGGGACAAATAAATGACGCGGCAGACGGTTCATCACTTCCAGAACACGTTCGTTCCGGATCTTGTAATGCTCGCGCAGACGTTTGATCATATTGCCGCGCAAAATTTCAAAACCGTCTTTCATAAAAAAGTTTGCCGAAAGATTGAGAAAAGTTTGCGAAAAGTTTGATGACAATCAAGCGGCACAATATTTAAAACCACCTGCAAACTGTCTGTCAACTTTTATGCAAATTACTTACCAACTTTCTCGCAAATTCAATTCTCCCAGTTTTTTAATAGATCGATCGCCTGATGATTCGTCAGATCACTGCGCATCGGTGTGACCGACACAAAACCCTCGTCGATCGCTTCAAAATCGGTTCCGCCGCCGGCGTGAAAACCCTCGCGCAATTCGCCGATCCAATAATATGGTTTGCCGCGCGGGTCAATATGTTCGGAGATAATCGGTCGTGCATTTTTGAAACCTTGTTTGGTGATGCGAATGCCTTTTGAAATGCCTTTCGGAATATTGACGTTCAAGAGCGTGTTTTCGGGCAAACCGTCAATGATCGCTTTCTGCGTGATTTCCTTTGCGATCTTTATTGATTCGGTAAAATCATGACTGCGATTGACGACCAGACTGAACGCGAGCGCGGGAATTCCTAAGATAGTTGCTTCGAGCGCGCCCGCAACCGTTCCTGAATAGGTTGCGTCATCGCCGAGATTCGGACCGTGATTAATCCCCGAAGCGCAAATCACGGGGCGCAATTCGGGCGGCAGAATGCGGTTGAGCGCGAGCGTCACACAATCGGTCGGCGTCCCGTCAACCGTCCAGTGGCGGGCGTCGATCTGGCGAATTCGCAAGGGACGGGAAAGCGTTAAACTATGCGACGCGCCCGACATTTCCGACGCCGGCGCAACGACAAAAACGTCGCCGATCTCAGACAGCGCGTTTTCGAGCGCGATAATTCCTTCTGCATGATAACCGTCATCGTTGGTCAACAAAATACGAATTTTTTCCGATGTCATTTTAAATAAAATAAGCGTGATGCAAACCGTTTTCAAGTGAAACTCGGATTTCCATCACGCATTACAAAATATTCCCAAAGTTATCTGTTGTAGTTTGGATTATAATTCGGGTTCGGGTTCGGATTCGAATTCGGTCCACCTTGTCCGGGTCCTGAATTCATCGGACGCATCGGGCGCATACGCTTACGATTACGTTTCCGGGCATTTTGCGATTTAAGTTTCGCCTTTTGTCCGGGCGGAACGAAATGCGCGTGTTTTTTCAAATCTTTGATGATCTCTTCGGTCATCACTTTTCTCTTAAAACGACGCAGCGCGCTTTCGATCGATTCGTTATTGTTGATATTTACATAAGCCATATTTTCTCACCCCCTTTTAGGCATAAAATCTTGCCCGTTGCGGAGCAAACAAATATTAGACACTTTTTTCGGCTTATTAGCAACCGTGCGATCTATTTTTTCAAAGGCAGCGCGAGCAATTGTCCGTCATAAACGAAATATATTTTGTTTTCCTTTTCGTCAATCCACATTGCCATACTGTCGAAAATGATTTGCGGCAATTTCATTAATGGCTTGAAAGTCAGCGTTTTAGTATTGTAAATGCCAAATTCGGTGACATTTAATGAGCGGTCAGGTAGCGCCGTCCAGAATTCGTCCGGACTTGCCGTCACCGTTTGCAGAGGGCGAAATGTTTGCTGCAAGAGCGGATGCGCGTCGCCTTTGACGGCTTGAGCAATTCCGGTTTCGGGATCGACCAAAAAGAAACTTCCTTCGCGGTTTCCCATTTCCTCCTCGCTTTCGCCGTAGCTGCTGAAGATCAAAACTTTGTTCAGCGCGGGAATGAACGCGACGGGTTCCAATGTTTCATAATCGGATTCAATTTTGATCTTAAATTCTTTGTTCGTCAGCAGATTGACGCGGACGAGTGAACCTGCGTAATTATCGCCGTCGCCGTCGCCTTCACCGGCATATTTGGTCACAACCGCCCAGCGACCGTTCGGCGTTGTGATCGGACTAAAATAATATCCGCTCCGGATTTTGGTCATTTGTCCGCGGCTGATCTTATACAGTCCGTCGCTGTCGGCGCGGAGTTCGATGTTTGCCGCGCGGGCTTTCCATTGCTCCTGAGTTGGCGGCACCGCGAACCCGTCGATCAACGGAATGTATTCGACAAACGGCGGCTGAGCGGTTGTTTCGAGGAGGCTTGTTTTACTGAATCTATGCCACGCTAAGCTTGAATATTCTTTTTGCCGCGCCAGTTTTTCGTTTTGCTTTTCGATCTTTGCCAATTCGATCGCAGATTTTTCTTCGGTTTCTTCGGCATTTTCGTCAACCGTGGCGTTTGGATTTGCCATCTCTTCGACTTCTTTTTCGGTTTGTTTGCGGAGACTCGAATCGTCGATCAGCACGCGAAAATCTTCACCTTCTTTCC
>JBBQOA010000021.1:0-16908 GCA_038330465.1 Pyrinomonadales bacterium | reverse complement strand
TATTCGCATCTCGGCAACATCAAAATAAGAATCATCAAAGATGGGCGGATGCGTGAAACGAAATTTAACTGGACGGAAAACAAAGACGCCAAAGCCCTCGCTGACGAATACCGCAAGATCAGCAACCAATGCATTTGGATGTTCGATATAAACGTCGCCCGGGTCAATCAACCGCTTGAAGCGCCGAAACTGATGGATCTGCTTGATGCCTATATGCGGCGTAACGAGATTTCCGACCAATCGCAATTGCTCCCGTTTTTAAAGGAACTCGGCAACGACGAACGAATTCCGCTGATCGCCCGCAATCACGCGACGCGCCTTATAAAGCAAATCGAAAAAAATAAAGAGGATAAGAAATAATCCGCGTCCTCTTTGGTTTTCATACTGCCTTCGTGAGCAATCGGGTTCTCTTTAGAGGTCTGTTCACGAAGGCAGTTCTGTACGCACAAGTTTTAAGGAACAAAGACATTGGAGACAGGAATATCGCCCGTTATGCCGAAGTTAACAATCGATATTCCCGCCGATGTCCGATTGATGTACCAGATTGAACTTGACGGACGAAAAACAGTCGGGTCAGATTTACCGTCGCCGTCGTAATCGCCCGGCACCGGAATATCGCCCGCCGCGCCGAACGGGACCGAGAAAAACGAACCGTCTTCACTGCGAAGCACAAACCATTCACCCGTCGAAGGTCGCCAGATGGCAATATCAATTTTGCCGTCGCCCGTGAAATCAGCCGGCACAGGTTTATCGGTTGCCCCGCCAAACTGTGCCGCAACGGTTTGACCCGACGAACTGCGATTGATCCACCATTCACCAACCGAAGGGCGAAAGATCGCCAAATCTGCCAACCCGTCGCTGTCAAAATCGCCCGTCGCGGCTTTGATTGCAACGCACGACGAAAACTCCGAAGTGTTGCCGTCAGGGTCGGTCGCCGTCGCCGAAATGCAACGCGCAGTTGCCAAAGTGCGCGGTAAAGTCGCGTTGAAATTCGCTTGGCAACCGGCGGGAACACTAACATTGGTCATGCCGATAAACTGCTGTCCTTCGCCGAAACCGGACGGATCAGCCACCTGATTAGCATAGAAACTAAGCGTGTAAGTCAGATTTGCCGCCGTGTTAAGCCTGCCGACGATGCGGACATTGCCCGCGCCCGATAAGTTGACGGCGGAAATAACCGGATAATTTTGCAGATTGTTCACACCGTTTTCGCCGTCGCACTCATCGTTGGCGGTTATGCCGTCGCCGCCCAGATCAATTCCCAGACTTCCGTTGCTGAAAATCGAATTGTTTGCAATCCGATTTTGGACTGCGCCGATGTTTGCAGTATCAAAATTTATGCCATTGCCCGCGTTGAAGGCAATCGTGTTGCCCGCACCCGCGCCGCCGATTTGAGTCAGGGTAAATGCGCTAATAAATCTCATTCCGTCGCCGCCGTTACCGAGATTTGCGCTGAGATTTGAATTTGTGCCGATAAAATTGTTTTGAAAACCAGTGAACTTGAATTATCGGAAAAAACGCCGTGGCTGGTGTTGGCGGCGATCGTGTTGCCCGTAATAGTTGCGTCGTGAGTGAAGCCGCCGGTGCTGCCGCTGCTGATGGATAGACCGACACCGCCATTGCCGAGCGGATTGTTGCCGGTTGCGTCCGTCCCGATAAGATTGCCCTGCACGCGGTTTGTACCGCCGTTGCCGAGGCTGGAGATGTCGATGCCGTCCGCGACTCCGGTCGAAATGATGTTGCGGGCAGCCGCCGTCGTGCCCCCGATGAGATTATTGCCGAATCCTCCGGTCACGCCGAACGCTCCGTTTGGGAGAACGGCAGTTCCGGCGGCATTCGTGCCGAGCCGATTGCCTTCAACGATGCTGTTGCTGCCGCCCAGAGCAATGTAATAGTTATCTGAAGAACCGTTGGCAACAATTCCGCGAAAAACACAGCTATCAACGGCGTTCCCGCTCCGGTGTGTGGCTGGAAAACTTGCCGTTCCATTGACTTCGATAAAGCCGCCCACCGATGTCGTGCCGTCAATGGTCAACGGGGTAATAATCCCGGTTTGCGGCGCGATAAAAACGCTCGAAGGCGCACTAAAGTTAATAAGCGACGCGCCGCCGTTAAAACTCGCCTGTTCGCGTGCCGCCAAATATGTGCAAACGCCGGTGCAGGGAAGGTTTGGGTCGTCAGGACATGGCGCAATCGCACAAATTCCGTCGCCCCATCTGGGGTCGTTAACATTGGCGTTTTAATCGACCGTGAATGTGGACATCGGCGCGGTCTGCAGAACGGTCGGCGCGACGGAATTTTCGCGCATGACGACCAAATCGCTGAGCGCGTCAACATTCAGACGCAGCGGCAAAATCGCCGCCGTGCGCGACGCGCCGTCGAGCGAAGCTTCCAAATTAAATCTTTGCGCGTCGTAATTTATCGCTTCCGTTTCACTTTTCGGCGGATTGATATCGCTCGTCAACAGATAAATCTGCTCACCTAAACCGACCACCAGAGTATCGATCGAACGCGATGAGACCCGCGCGGTTAACATTACCGGCACGTTGTTATTTGCCAAATTATTTGGCAACGAAACCGTTTTTTTGTCGCGCCACACGGTCGAAGAATCGAATCTCTCGCAGACGATTTTTGTCTTACGGAAAACTCTCGGCGAAAATACAAAAGTGCCGCGTTTTATTCTCACTGCACCAAATCGCGGATATCAATTCATCGCAGCGGTCAGCGAAATACATGCGGATGACGAGATCTTGGATGAAAGTTTTTTATCCGCAACTCCGCCGCCAAAAGTTCCAAGTTCCAAGTTCCAAGTTCCAAATTCAAAACCCAAAGTCCGATGGATTTTCGCGGCACTGCTTGTTTTACTGATTGCTTTCGCCATTTATTGGTTTTATCCGGTTTCAAAGCCTGCCACTGTGCGCGAAATCAAAACGATCGCTGTTTTACCGTTCGAGGATTTGAGCGCGCAGCAGACGGAAAAATATTTGGGCGTCAGTCTGGCAGATGCTTTGGCAAATAAATTCGGCGACTTAAAACAAATTACGGTGCGCCCGACGCGAGCTGTCTTGAAATATGTCGAGAGTCGCGAAGATGCCGGCAAGATCGGGCGCGAACTGCAGGTTGATGCCGTACTCGACGGACGCATTCAGCACGTCGGCGAACGCATCCGCGTCAGCGTCCAACTGATTCGAACATCGGATAACGCGACGATCTGGACGGAAAATTTTGACGACCAATTTACAAATTTTTTCGCTGTTCAGGATTCGATCAGCCAAAAGGTTGTGCAATCGCTGGCATTGCGGATTGACGAAAAAGAGCGCGAAAGATTTAATCAACGCGGAACGGAAAATGCTGAAGCATATCAAGATTATTTGCGCGGTAGATTTTTCTGGAACAAACGCACCGGCGCCGATCTGCAAAAAGCAATCACTAATTTTGAACAGGCAACGGAAAAAGACCCGAACTTTGCGCTTGCCTACGCGGGACTTGCAAATTGTTATATATTGCTTCCCGAATATGGCGCGGCAACGACCCAAGAATCATTTTCAAAAGCCAAAGAAGCAATCAAAAAGGCTTTGGAATTTGACGATCAACTTGCCGAGGTTCATTCCGCGCTCGGCTATCAACAGGCATTTTATGAGTGGGATTGGGCAGGCGCGGAAAAATCTTTCAAACGGGCGCTTGAACTAAATCCGAATTATGCGACGGCGCATCAATGGTACGGCGAATATTTGGCGGAATCGGGACAATTCGATGAGGCACATCGTCAATTTTCACTCGCCAATCAAATTGATCCGACATCTCCGATTATTATCAATAGCGACGCACATATTTATTTCATTGAACGCAAATACGATCAATCCATTACACAACTAAAAAAATGTATCGAATTAGACCCAAATTTGGGTTATTGTCAAAGCAATTTAGCATTTGCATATGAAGAAAAGAAAATGTTCGCAGATGCTTTGGCGGCACATCTCAAAGCAATCACACTTTGGAACGAGCCGCCCGATGCCGTCGCCGAGTTAAAAAATGCTTTTGCGAAAGAAGGCATTAAAGGATATTGGAAAATGCGCCTTGAGCAGTTCCAAACACGCCCTCATTTGAAAAATTATCCCGCTCAGAGTCAGGCATTTTGTTATGCCAAGATCGGCGACAAGGAAGGCGCCTTAGAGTGGCTAAACATCTCATTTCAGCGGCGCGAACGCTATTTAACAACGGCGCGACTTTCACCGGTTTTCAATCTTTTGCACGACGATCCGCGCTTTCACGATCTATTCCGCCAAATGGGAATTTACTTTGCAGGAAAAAAATAAATTACTCTGCAAAATCAAAAAAGCCGCGAAAAAATAAAAAACGCGCCGAAATTTGGTTCGGCGCGTAAATGATTGATTTTCAGTTAAAGCTATTTTGCCGTAAAACTGCCGTCGTCGGCAATTTTCGGGGCGTTGACGCCGAAATCGGCGATCGAAAGATCACGGACTTTGCGGATGCCTTCGCCCGTTGAATCCCAAACCGGTCCGCCTTTGCCGGGTTGTTTGCCGGCGTAAAGTTTGCCGCTCATAAATTTTCCGTCAGCCGCGAGCTTTATTTCAAAGATCGCCGTCAGCGCAGTTTCCGCCCGCAGCGTGAACATTCCGTAGGTCGCGAAATTGCCCATCGAATAGCAGATCAGACGGTCCTTGTAAATTTCCATTCCGCGCATCACGTGCGGTCCGTGTCCGAGTACGAGGTCGGCGCCCGCATCGATCACCGTTCGGGCAAAAAGCGGCAGATTACCGCGCGCTTCACCGGCAAAAATTTCCGTCCGGCTCGGTACGTGCTGTTGGTCGGTGCCTTCCGCGCCGCCGTGAAACGAGACGACAACGAGATCGGCTTTTTTCTTTGCCTGTTCGACCAATTGTTTGGCGAATGTCAGATCGTTGACGTTCGGCACGAGACTGTTGTGCGCGAAACCGATGAAAGCGATGCGTTTGCCTTTCGCTTCGACAACGGTCATCGCAAACTCCGATTTATCGCTGCCCGCGTATTTGATGCCGAGCGCGTCAAGCGTTTTGCGTGTGCTTTCACGCCCGTAATCGCCGAAATCACCGGCGTGATTATTCGCCAGACTCAAAACGTCAAATCCGGCGTCTTTCAAATATTTTCCGTAACGCGTCGGCACGCGGAAAGCAAAACAGCGTTTTGATGTCGGCGGACATTTCGATGTCGTTCCGCCTTCGAGCATCGGACCTTCGAGATTGCCGAAAGTGATGTCGGCTTTTGAAAGGATCGGCGTCATTTCCTTCAAAATATCCGCGCCGTCATTCGGCGGCAAAAACGTGTCGTTGATCGAGGTCGAACCGAGCATGATATCGCCGACGGCGGCGATCGTCACGGCATCGCCATTCGTTGAATTCATCGACAGCGGCGTCGGTGACGGCGTTGCCGCGCTGACCGAATCAACGTCGATCGTCGATTTTGTCTGACACGCAAGCAGCACGAAAAGTCCCAAAATAAAGACCGGAGTAGAAAATAAAATTTTTAGTTTTGTCATACGTTTCAAGTTCACATCGCTTAGGATGCAAAAATTTGCGTTAGTTTTGCTTGTCGGAAAGATTCAGCGATGTCACTTCTGATTCTTTTTCCCTGCCCAACGCTTCGTGCGGTTTTTCGCGATTCAAAACATCGTATAAAACTCTGCCGTCACGCAGCAGATACCACGCCGCCGCGCCGTAAAATCCGGTCAAAATAAGAAACCAGACAAAGTTTTTGAAGTTTTCGCCCTTAAATTTATCGGTGATCGATTCATCCGATCTTTCTTTATTATCCGTGTTTTCAGGCGCATTCAAATTGCCGTTCGGCGAAATCGGCTGCACCCGAATAGTTGGATTTGAATTTACCGAGACGTTCGCATTTTTGGTGCTGACATCAATTTTCGGCAACGTAAAAAGTTCCGGAATCGATCCGACCAAACCCAAAAAAGAAATAATCGTCAAATACGCAAAATAAACGCCGACAAGGCGAATTATCAGCCAAATGACCTGATATTTATTCATCTAAACTCCAATTCTTTGCGAAAAAAGCGGAACGCCTTTTTTTCGTTCCGCTCAACAGATTCCGGCATCAAACAAAAATTCTATTCAACCGTCACGGATTTTGCCAGATTTCGCGGCTGATCGACATCACAACCGCGCCGAACAGCAATATTATACGCTAAAAGCTGCAAAGGCACGACCGACAAGATCGGCGCCAAAAGGTCGGAAACCTTCGGAATTTCGACGACGAAATCCGAAACGAGCGAACTCATTTTGTCGCCTTCGGTCAAAATCGAGAAAATGATTCCGTCACGCGATTTTACTTCAACGATATTCGAATGCGTTTTTTCGTAGCGCAATTCGCTGCCTTCGTTGCCTTCTTCGCGCGTGTTGATAACAACGACGGGCAGTTTTTCGTCGATCAGCGCGTTCGGTCCGTGTTTCATCTCGCCCGCCGGATAACCTTCGGCGTGAATGTAGGAAATTTCCTTGAGCTTTAACGCACCTTCGAGCGCAACCGGAAAATTTATTCCGCGCCCGAGATAAAGAAAATCCTGCGAACGGAAAAATTCACGCGAAAGCTCTTCGATCGTGTCGGCATCGCTGAGGATCTCTTCGATCTTGAGCGGTAGTTCGATTAATTCCTGCGCGTGTTTTTTGACCTGTTCTTCCGATAATTTCCCGCGCAATTCGCCTAAATAAAGCGCGAAAATATAAAGCGCGATGATTTGCGACGTAAAGGCTTTGGTCGAAGCGACCGAAATTTCGGGTCCGGCGTGCGTCAAAATGGTGCCGTCGGCTTCGCGCGTGATCATCGAACCCTGCACGTTGCAGATCGCCAGAACCTTGCAGCCGGCAAGTTTCGCTTCGCGCATCGCGGCGATCGTGTCGGCGGTTTCGCCGGATTGCGAAATGACGATCAAGAGATCGGATTCGTCCAAAACCGGATTGCGGTAACGAAATTCCGACGCGTAATCAACCTCGACCGGCACGCGGGCGAGCTCTTCGATCATATATTTCGCGGCAGTTCCGGCGTGCCACGAAGTGCCGCAAGCGGCGATCTTGATCGAACGCAGATTCTTAAAATCTTCCTCGGCAATGTCCATCGCGTCGAGATAAACTTTGCCCGTATCCAAGGAAACTCTGCCGCGCACGGTATCGCGCACGGCGCGCGGTTGCTCGTAGATTTCTTTAAGCAGAAAATGCTTGAAGCCGCCTTTTTCCGCCATGATCGGATCCCACGTGATGCGCTGCTGTTTCGGTTCGACGACGTTGCCGTCAAAATCCGTGACGCGTACTGAATCTTTCGTTAAGATCGCGATTTCCTTTTCGCCCAAGTAAAAAACGTCGCGCGTATGCTGCAAAATGGCGGGAATATCCGACGCGACAAAAAACTCGCCGTCGCCCAAACCGATAACGACCGGCGGACCTTCGCGCACCGCGATAATTTTATCGGCTTCGTCCGACGAAATTATCGAAAGCGCGAAAATTCCCTTGAGTTGCTGAACCGATTTGC
The DNA here is from genome assembly GCA_038330465.1 of Pyrinomonadales bacterium. Lineage (GTDB taxonomy): Bacteria > Acidobacteriota > Blastocatellia > Pyrinomonadales > Pyrinomonadaceae > JAFDVJ01. The sequence continues at coordinate 9,375 of JBBQOA010000021.1, read as the reverse complement.
GAACGGATTCTTCAAAGCCCAAACCTTCTTTTTGATGCTCTTCGATCAGATGCGCAACGATCTCCGTGTCGGTTTCGGTCTTGAAGGTGTGACCTTTTTCTTTCAGCATTTCCTTCAAGGTCAGGTAATTTTCGATGATGCCGTTATGCACGACGACAATGCCTCCCGTGCAATCGCGATGCGGATGCGCGTTTTCCTCGGTCGGTCGCCCGTGCGTCGCCCAGCGCGTATGCCCGATGCCGTAATTTCCATCGAGTGGATTAAGGCGAATCGCTTCTTCGAGATTGCGAAGTTTCCCTTCGGCACGCCTGAGCGATAGATGATGGTTTTCATCAACGACCGCAATTCCGGCGGAATCGTATCCGCGATATTCGAGTTTCCGCAGTCCGTCGATAATGAGCGGCACAACTTGTTTATTTCCAACGTATCCAACAATTCCACACATAATATTTTATTTAAATTGAAAACAAGGCTTTAGGATTATCGAAAATTTCTACTTCATTTTCTATGAAAGCCCAAATACTGTTGAGATTTGGATGATTATTAAATAAATCATCACAAATATCTTCAAATTCTTCTTTTTCTATACCCGTTGAGAAATCTGGCGAACAAGCGATTATAAGAGGTAAATTATATATGTTACAAATATCTCTATATTTCTCAACTTTACTTTCTACATTATTCTTTACAGGCAAAGGATTTACAACAAAAGCTGGATTAGTTATCGCATAATATACATAGTTAACGTTTTCAGAATATCTCCATAGGTCAAATTCTAGTTGCTCTATTTCTTTTTTACTATATGGAGAAGGCGTAGATTTCAACCAATCTTCAAGCTCAGAAACTATCTTTACTATTAACTCATCTGACCAATTAATTTCTTTATCCTTGGTTCTGGGCTTTACACACCCAAGCTCCGACAGGAATATTTTTAGATAAAGTTCTAAGGTCTGTAAGATATTCATTTTCAATTTTATCTTTATCAGAACTTGTTTTAGTAAAAACCTCAACGATTAAGTCTTTATTATCTTTCGTTGTAGCAAACCAATCTGGGGTTAAATTATCAATTTTTTTCTCATGTTGAATTTTGTATCCCTCCTTAATCAAGTAAAAACCAACTTTTATTTCATTTACTGTCTGTGAAATGTTCTCAAAATCATTTCTTTTTTTCCTTAATCTACTTTGAGAATCAGCAGGCAAGTCCTTAAATATTTCATTAATTGAATCTCTCAAAGGTTGCCATTTGGGATAAGTTGCAAGTCGAAATGCAGGTCGAGCTAGTTTAGCGAGTTTTCCACCTTTTTCTCTCTCACAAAGTAATTCTATATATTTTTCATCAAAAAATGTCATTCCAATTTTGTTGTCAAAAACTTTTCAAAGAAATTTTATCTTTTATTTCCGTGTTTCTAAAATCTTTATTAACGGATAATTGCCATTGATTTTCAGAAACCAAAGATAGCTTTTCTTTATCGACAGTCTTTTCCTGCGCAAAAACCGACGCGACACAAAAAATCGTGAGCAAAAACAGGCTGATCAAAATTTTTTTGTTCATAACATCACCTCAAACCGAATGATAAATTTGCCAAGTTGCAACTAGAATAGCTTCTTCTTCCAAAGCCTCGAAAGCGGCTTCGCGGAGTTTATCGGTGTAAGTTGAGAGTAATTCCAAATTTTCTTGAAATGAATAAGGCGTGTCGGTGTAAATCAAATTTACACGGTCTTTAATTGGTTGACCGAACTTTGAAAGATAACTGCCGTCAAGACCGCGAATAATGGTGCAACCACCGAAATTATAAGTAAATTCATCTTCAAAAGCTTGCAACAAATTTTGATAAGATGGTTTGAGAAGGTCGGGCAAATAGACTTCAATTCTTCCCTTGGCGGATAGTGGCAATAAATTTCTCCTTTCGTTTGTCAAATTCTTTCGTGCGCTTGATTGATTCTTCAGCGGAAAGTTTCGCTCGCTCGGGACGTTCGATTTTTACTTCTTTTACAACATTTGCTTTTTTGGTCATCGCGTTTTACTTCTCCCAAAAAGATTTTACCACAACTTTACGCCGCCTTTTTAACTTCTTCGGCGAGTGCCGCAATAAATTTTTTGTCGTTTAATAGTTTGTTTTCGACTTCGGCGAGTTTCAATTCATCTTCCATCACGGCGCGAAGTTTTTCGTTTAATAAAATCTGCAATGATTCGATTTCTTTACTGTCGGTGTGATTTTGAAAATGTCTTAAAATGTCTAAATCGAGTTTCATCTGAAATTCGACCTTTGTATTTGAAGGATGTAAATCTTCTTTTGTCGCACGTCGTTGGGACGGAACTCGGTGAAATTTATGTTTTCCGACCGGCAGCATATCGTCATTCATCCAGCCTTTTCTTAATCCTTCTTGATAATCTTCCTCGGTTACTTCCAAAATAAATTCTTTTTGTTGCTCACTCATAACGCGCCTCCCAATATAAATTTTCTTCCGATTTTCCGGCTTTACGGGCTGAAATAATTCGATAAATTCCGTTCTCATCACGCACTGTGTAAATCACAAACAGCACGCCGCTCTGACTTAAACCGATCCGTGAATAGCGATATTCGGAAATATCTGAATGTGAATCATCAAACTCGTCTAACCCGAATTCGTCAACTAATGCTTCGATCGCTTAATTAAAACCGACACCGTGTTTTTTGATGTTCAGCTCTTCTTTGGTGATGTCCCATTCAAATTTCATTGAGCGTTTCGTGAAGTATCTTTTTCTTCCTCGTTCAATGTTTTTATCACTCGCGCCGGTGCGCCGACGACTAATTTATTCGCTTCAATGTCTTTTGTGACAACGCTTCCCGCACCCGTGACGGCGCCGTCGCCGACTTTGATGGGCGCGATGAGCATTGTGTCGGAACCGATCCGCACGTGGTTGCCGATGTCGGTCGCGTGTTTGTTTTTGCCGTCGTAATTGCAGGTGATCGTGCCCGCGCCGATGTTGGTTTTTTCGCCGATCGTCGCGTCGCCTAAATAAGTCAGATGATTGGCTTTCGAGCCGCGTCCGAGGATCGTTTTCTTAAGCTCGACGAAGTTTCCGACCTTTGCTTTTTCTTCCATTTTGGCGTGTCCGCGAAGGTGCGCCATCGGTCCGACGGTGCAGCCGCTGCCGATTTCGGAATCGGTGATCACGCAATTATCCAAAATATCGACGCCGTGTCCGACCTTTGAATTCGTGATCCGCGTGCCCGAACGGATCGTACAGCCGTCGCCGATCTCGCTCGCGCCTTCGATCGAAACATTGGGAAAAATCACCGTGTCGCGCCCGATCGAAGCCTGTTCGCTGATGTAAGCGTTTTTCGGGTCGATAAATGTCACGCCGTAATCGAGCATCAGGCGTTTGATAACGCGGCGGCACAAAATGCGTTCCATATCGGCAAGCTGCACGCGGTTGTTGATGCCTTCGATCTCGTGCGAATCGCTGTGCCGATAGATCGCAATGTCTTCGCCCGCGCTTCGGAGCAGCGTCGGCACGTCCGTCAAATAATATTCGCCCTGCGAGTTTTCGTTTTTGACGCTCGAAAGCGCCATAAAAAGTTTGCGCGTCTCGAAACAGTAGATGCCCGAATTGATTTCCTTGACGGCGCGCTCGTCTTCGGTCGCGTCTTTTTGTTCGACAATGCGATCGAAACGTCCTTCATCGTCGCGGACAAGGCGCCCGTAACCTGCCGGATCATCGAGTTTGACGGTGAGAATCGTACACGCCGCACCTTTCCCGCGATGCGCGCGATGCTGCTGAACAAGCGCGGCGAGAGTTTCGGCGCGGATCATCGGCACGTCGCCCGACAGAACCAAAAGCGTCGAATCTTCATTTTCCAAAAATCCGCGCGCGGAATTGACGGCGTGTCCCGTGCCGAGCTGTTCGTTTTGCCAGACAAATTCGGCGTGTTCTTCGTCCAATTCTTCCAACACGGCAGTTTTGACATCTTCGCCCTGATGCCCGATGATGACGTAGATTTTGCGCGGCGCGAGCGCGGTCGCCGTCCGGCAAACGTGATTGATGAGCGGACGACCGTCGAGTTTGTGGAGAACTTTCGCGAGATTCGAACGCATCCGCGTGCCCAATCCGGCGGCTAAAACCAATACATCAAGCGTTTTTTGTTCACCTTGAACATTTTCCATACAATAAGAGAGCTTTTAATACCAAGATGCAAAGTTGCCGCGGCGCAAAGATTTAAAAGATCACTCTTAAGTTTCTTTGCGATTTGGCGACTTTGCCGCCTTGGCATTGAATATTTCATTTTACTAAATCAAAATCTGACTTCTCGGCTGTAATGCGCAGAGCAACGCGACCTGCGCCAATTTTTCCGGATGATGACGAACCTTTTCGCCTTCGTCCAATAGATTACCATAAACGACCTCGGCGCCTTCAATCGTTTCGGGCGTCAGCGAACCGTGGACGCCGATTTGCTCGGCGCCTTCTTCGGCGTAGCGCGTCAATTGTTCTTCGCTGATCGGGCGATTATTGACGACGACGTAATCGAAATCGATGGCGGACGCATATTCACGAACGGCTTCGAGATGCCGCCGCGCCGAAAGTCCGTCGGTTTCGCCCGGCTGCGTCATCAGATTGCAGATAAAAATTTTGACGGCGGAAGATTCGGCGATCGCATCCGAAACGCCTTTCACCAGAATCGGCGGAACGAGCGACGTAAAAAGCGAGCCGGGACCGATGCTGATGACATCCGCCTCGTCAATCGCCGCCAGCGCCTCGGGCAGCGGATGACAATTTTCGGGTTCGAGATAGAGCCGTTTGATAAGGTTGCCGTGCTTTCCGATATTGGTTTCGCCGCGAATGACCGTGCCGTCCTTTAATTCGGCGGCGAGCCGCACGTCCGCCATTGTCGCCGGATAAATATGACCTTTGCTCGCGAGAATTTCCGATGAAAGTTTGACGGCTTCGGCAAAATCGCCCGTGATCTCGGTTAAAGCCGCGAGAAAAAGATTGCCGAAACTATGTCCGCCGAGCTCGCCGCTCCCGCGAAAACGATGCTGAAAGAGCTTTGATAAAAGATGCGAATCTTCGCTCATCGCGACCATACAGCTGCGAATGTCGCCGGGCGGCAGCATCTGCAGTTCGTCGCGCAGTCTGCCCGAGCTTCCGCCATCGTCCGAAACGGCGACGATCGCCGCCAAATTTTTGAGCCAGACGGGTTCGGATTCGGTTGCGCCGACAAATCTTTTTAAGCCGGAAAGAAGCGTTGAAAGTCCGTTGCCGCCGCCGATAGCAACAAAATTCAATCCGTGTGAATTTTGCGAAAACAGGTGATTTCTCATTAATCTTAGGGGAATCTATCGAAAAATTGAAGAATAGGCAAGAAGAAACCGCGATCGTTTCTCGTTTGTTTTGAAATTATTTGACCGGCAAGCGCGTATGCCTGACAAAGTTTAACATTTTTTAGATTTAACGGGCAATCACTTTTTATTCATATAAAAAAGGATATGTCCTTTTTGGACATATCCTTAAACAAGTCAGAACCAACGGCGGAAGTTAATGAGTCAACGCTTTCATCAACAATACACGCATTTGTTCACGCTAATGCCGCTGACCGGCTGATTTGCTTTACCATCTTCTGAACAAATTAAAGCCGATCACGACATTTTTCGGCGAGAGTATGAGATTGCTCGAATTCGAGCGGCTCGTCGTCGTCGTTTGCGTGTTCGAGAGCGTCAGCGTGAACGAATGTTTGCCGATGTTCCATTGATAACCGAAACCGATCGACGGTTTCGAAACATTATTGAAACCGAGAACATTAAAATCGCCGTCGAAGATCGGATCGACGCGACCGAGTTTGAAACCGATGCGCGGCGTGTATTCAAAGAGCGCGAGATGATGCGGCGTGACCATCACCGCCGCGCCGAAACCGAACGAAGCCGTATATGACGGCAGATGAAAAGTGTTTGCCGCATCGGCATACGGAAAATAATCTTCGGCGCGCGGATTAAAGCGATGCTGTCCGTTTGAATTCAAACTTAAAGCGGGCGAAAAGAACAGATAAACCCTTTTGCCGAAATGCCGCGACATCATCGCCTGCAAATTGTAGGTATATTCTTCGGTAAAATTGTCGTTGCCTTCGACGCTTGCATAGGTCGTCAGCGCAATCGGCGATTTTTCGGTCTGATCAAGCCAGTGATAACCGAGACCGATCTCGATCGTCTTGCACAAACCTTTCTGGCAAAGCGGCGATCGATAGGCATTGACGTATAATTTGTCGGTGATGCCGTAAGAAACGCCGAACGATGAAACCGACATACTGTCAAATCCGAGCAAATCCCGCGCACTATCCTTGATCGGATTGATCGACTGCGAAAAACGGTGATTGAACGTCATATTCCAGGTGCCTTTCGGAACGCTTTTCGGCGTCGCCAGATTGATCAGCCGATAATCATACGGCTCCTGACCTTTGTCAAAATCGTATTCGCTTTCTTCCGGTTCGTCGGTTTGCGGCGCGACTTCGGTCGCCGGTTTTGTTTCGGCGACCGTTTCGGGTTTCGGAGTTTCATTCCCGCCCGTGTTTGAAGTCAGTTTCTCGACGGTTTTCTTAACCGAATCAACGCGGTATTTTTCACCGTTCGATTCGATAATCATCACGCCTGAAGCGGTTTCATCAAATGTCACTTTGACGTTATCCGTCGATTGCGGCACGGCAGCTTTCCTGGGTTCGTCAGTCGTTTGACCAAAGCCGTTGCTGCAACTCAAAAGAATCAGAATTACCGCGAAAATAAAGGATTTACTTCCAATATTTTTTTGGTTGGATTGTGCTGACATATTTTTTTCTCCCGTTATTTTGTAAGGGCAGCGGCTTGTCCCTGCCCGATGCGCGAAGCGAAAAAGCGTTTTGATCACCTTTTAATTTGATTTGAAAGGTGATCATTTATAGTCCTGACGAAAAAGGGCAACGGCTTGCCGCTGCCCCGCATTTTTATTGGATATAGAGATTCGGCACGGCAGTATCCGAGCTCAAGCCGAAATATTGCGTGCTTAACGCGCTGTTGCTGCTCGTTCTGATATACCAAACGCCGTTGCGATAAACCGCGACATCCGCTTTGCCGTCGCCGTCGTAGTCGCCCGGCACCGGAATATCGGTCGAAATTCCCCAGTAAACCGTACCGTAATAATTGTTGTTGACATCGGTTGACGTGTACCAAACGCCTTGCGAAGGTCGAAAAACCGCGATGTTCGTTAAGTAATCGCCGTCATAATCCGCCGGTACGGGAATGTCACCCGGAATGCCGAATTGGAGCGAAATAAACGTGCCGTTCGAGCTTTTGCTGATCCACCATTCGCTCATATCGGGACGATAGATCGCGAGATCGCTACGTCCGTCGCCGTCAAAATCGCCTGCCAGCGGCTGATCCGTGGCATTGCCCCATTGCTGACTGCCCGCCGTGCCGTCGGAAGATTTCTTGATCCACCAATTTCCTTGGCGGACAACGCACAGATCGGCTTTTCCGTCGCCGTCGTAATCGCCGCTGACCGGAATGTCGCCCGCCGCGCCGAATTGGTCAAAACTGACCGTGTTCGTCGAAGATTTGAACGTCCACCAATTACCATTGCGGAAGACTGTCGGATCGGTTTTACCGTCGCCGTCATAATCCGCCGGCACGAATTTATCGGTTGCCAGACCGAATTGCTGGACGGAAACACCCGCTGTCGTTTTCGCATACCAAACCGCCGAATTATTTTCGTTACGGACGATCGCCGGATCGGTTTTACCGTCGCCGTCAAAATCGGAAACAACGTGGGTCGAAGCGATTTGCACCGCCGGCGAGATAACGGCGGTTTTTGTGTAGGTCTGGTCGCCGCTTTCGCTGCCGTTGTTGTTTGCCTGAATTCCCGCCGCGTAAAAAGTGACATTTCCGACATTCGTTGGCGGCGCCGTCCAATTGAAAGACCAGACCGCGCCGCCCGTCTGATTTTGAAAAGTTCCCGCCGTAGTATGCTCAACGTAAGATTTTCCGCTACCGCTCGTGATTCTCGTGTTGGCGGTCGTATTGGTAAAAGTTCCCGCCATTGCGCCGCTTGCCAGCGAAGTCAACTCAAATCCCCAACGCTTGCGGGTCGTGTCGGCGGTCACGTGCCGCACCTGAATCGAATAGGTTTGTCCGGGCGTGTAGTTCGTCGGCGCGGTGATTGTGAATTGTCCGGCGCCGGTCGCCGCAGTATGGCAATCCGTGCAGGTCAATTCACCGGGCGCGCCTGTTCTTGATGCCGGAGGTCCCGAAATTGACGCGCTCGTTTTTTCAACAAAACGAGTGCCGGACAATAAAGCTACACTTACCAACGCGGCGAAACTTAATAAAACTAATACTTTTGTTTTTTTAACAGTCAATCTCATTACTTTTTTCTCCATCTTTTAATACATTTCCCATTGCGCGAAATCTCTCCGTTTCAAAAATCCGTCTATCGTAATCCGCGAACAAAACCCATCAAAGTTTTGATCTCGTCGGCAGACATATTTTCCTTGAAACCCGGCATCAATTCCTTGCCATTGGAAATGATCTTGATGCCGGCGGCGTCGCCGATCTTGCTTTTGGTCAGATCGGGCGCTTTCGTCTGTTTGCCTTTGGCGGTTTGCGAATGACCGTCGCCGCCGTGGCATCGATTGCAATATTTCGTGTAATTTGAAGACGCGTCGCTCGCGGCGAGCGACGTAAAATCAGCCTGCGTCATCGTCGCTTTCGAGGTCGTCATTGAAACCAGTGCGATTAAAATAATCGGTGCCAAAGCGATGGTTAATTTTGTCGTTGAAGACAATTGATTTGTCATAAATATTTCTCCTTTTTTATGCTTTACTCCAAATTTTATGCTCGTTCGACGATCGCCTTTTTCATAATTTCCGGCTTTCCCGCGCCGGTCGCTTTGGTCGTCAACGAGTCTTTGATCTTTGTCAATTTTGACGGATTCTGTCAGAAGTTTAAGGGGATTTTGGGGAGCGATCTGATAATGTGTAGTCAAAAAAAAAATCGCAAAAATACATAATTTTTATTTTTTTTTGGCAAAAATAAAATATTTTTTACAATGGCTGAAAAATGTTTAACTGAATTGATAGGTGTGTAGAAAAATTTTGAGTCCCGCTTTCAAATAACCATTACCCCCGAAACAGCTACTTAAAATTGGGACTCAAAATCTCTTCAAAGAGAGCAAAAGTCTGTCGACCCGCGCTTAAATGCAAAGGGAAATATCCGGGATCTCAATGAGCGTCGCCGGTGAACTGATCCGCAATCCGTAGATGCCGTTTTTGACGGGCGAAAAAACAAACTCGCAATCAAGGTTAAGCGAAACTTTTTTGCTTATTTCTTCCGAAAAAAGTTCGGCGGTCGCATTTTGACAATCAGGAAAGACCT
>JBBQOA010000020.1:0-16936 GCA_038330465.1 Pyrinomonadales bacterium | reverse complement strand
AAGTGACGCCGCCAGCCGAAAGTTGCGTTTTTGTTACCCTGACATCATTCATCTCGATGGTGCTGACAATTGAAAACAAGCTGATGCCAATCACAGTTGTCAGGACGGCTTTCGAGATCTTCAGATTTTGATTGCCGACGTCGGCATACAAAATCATCGCGGCGACGAACTCGGCAGAAGACAGGGCAATTTCAATTTCCGTAGCGAACAGATTTTGAAAAGAAAGCAATTCGATCTCCTGCTGAAATGCCGGATATTTGGAAGCTCCTTTGATTTCTGCAGTCTTTCAAAAATAAGGCATCACACTCTCCTTTGTTTTTCTGTCATTTCCCCCTGCATTGCTCGTTTTCGTTGAATTCTAACTCCGCCATTTCCCGCCCGATTTTTATTTAATAAACGGACGGATTTCAGGAAATTCCTTGAGCATCGCTTGCGTATAGTCCGTTTCGTTCAAACGGGCGGCGGAATCTTGCGCAAATTGATGTAGCAGGAACATTGCCTGGCGGCGGTCGTCGGTGCCCATTGCGGGAATTTTATCTTTGTAATAGCCCGGAAAAAGTAAGCCGCTGCGCTGCGCCGTCAGCATCGGCATCCATTTAAGTTGAAAGCTCATAATTGTAAAGCCGGTATCTCCGCCAAAAAAGCCGGTCACATCGGGAAGATCGATTGTCGATTTTATGCCGAGTTTGGAAAGACTGCCCGTGCCTTCGACGATAAAATTAAACATCGCCTGAATCAGCATCACGTCGCCCTTATCGTTGAATCCGCCGAAACCCACCAAATTCGTCAAATTGAAACCGAGCGCCTTTTCGTCGTCATAAATGATGTTTTCTTTTTTTGCCATTTTGCTTTCTCCTTTAACGGATCCAATCTTCATCGTCGATCCATTTGCCGTCTTTTTGGACCCCGCGTTTAAAATCGGCTTTCGGAAAATTACATTCGACCTTCAAAGCGAGCTTCTTTCCCGCGCCGATGCGAACCGGCTGATTGCTGAGGCTTGCCTCTTCGCCGAAAAAATGAACGATCTGCAACCAGGATTTTCCCGTGTAGCTCGCATAAACGTCGAAATTCAATCCGAACTTCGTCTTTGCCTGAAAAAGCCCTGACAAAATCGCATCAAAATCGTCATCCGAAGGAGTTTTGACGAGCGTGATATTTTTCTTGGACTTCGCCTGCTCGAGCGCGAATAAAAGGTTCGTGTCATTGGTTGAATTCAAATCAACGTCTTTGGCAGTTCCGCCCGCCACCGAAAACGACCGAATAGAAGCATCTCGATACAGACTCTGCTCACCAACAACGACAAATAACCGGGCTTTATAACTTACGCTTGCCATTTAATTTCTCTCTTTTAACTCTCTTACCAAGCTTCCTGGACAAAGTCGTCGCCCTGCGGCGAGCCGTGTATCAAATTGGTTTCGGGCAATACCATATTGACTTTCAGAACTAATTCTTTGCCCCCGTTGGTCATCTTGCTCGGCGATTCGGTAATCTCGGCGGTTTTGCAACTCAATGTAAATTCGTGCGTGAGTGTCTGCCCGATTTTTCCCTGCGCGAAAAAGACTATATAAACCGGCAAATGATGAATGGAAATCTCGATTAAATCGAGCCATTCAAAATTGTGGGTCGGCGGTAAATACACCACAATATTTTTGAAATTACGAGCTTGCTCAAACTCTGATACCAAACTTATGTCATCGGTCGAAGTCAAATCTATAAATCTTTTCGCTCCGCCTTTGACCGAAAAACCGGCAACCGGAATGAAGCTGGCTTTTAATTCCGAATTAATGTCTTTGTGCTTTGCTTTATAACCAAAATAACCTTCCCATTTTGTTTCTGCCATTTTCTTTTTCTCCTTTTTCAATCATTCTGTTAATCTTTCTTGTCGGAATGAAGCATATTTTTTTATCCTCCGTTAGCCCGGACGAGACTTGTTTCCGAAGTCATAATCATTTGACCGAAACTGAAATGAACGACATCGGCTTTCGCGTTTTTAAAGGATTGATTTTCACCGATAAAATTGACTTTCGCATCGGGCGTTTGCATCGAAAGCACAAACGTCAGATTGGTCGTCCCGAAAACCAACGCGGCTTTTAGTTGAGTGTCTTTTAAAGAAGCTCGCAAGAGCATAAAAGTCAGATCATCGGTCGGTTTGACGAGCGTAAATTTTCGTTGTTTGGCAATTCGGTCGGAAACGACCTGCAAATAGGTCGGCTCAAGCGTCGAAATTCGGTCGTTCAAAGCCTCGCGGACATTGACGAATCCGCTGTAAAAACCCAAAATGTTCGTTTGCTGAAAACCGGAAATTTGAGTTTCATCAACCGGATGCACCAAAAACACATACCTTTCTTTTTCGATGAATGCCATTTTCTTAATGCTCTTTTTTTGTCTTTCGTTAACAAACGTCATTTTCCAACTGGACAGCCGATCATTGCGGATTCGAAAATGTCGTTAAATTGTTTAGTCTTCTGTTTGTAAAATTCGGCTTGGCGACTTGGCGGAAAATGTTTTTCTTGGGAATTTCCAACGTCGAGAAAAATGGTTCCCGCCAAGCCGCAAAGTTAAGATTATTAGCCAACTTTTAAAAAAGTATTCAGGGCTTTGCTTCCAAAATGATATTGAAAGGAGTTTCGCTCGTTCGTCGCAGCGAACTGAAACCGCCTTTCGTCGCGACCTCCCGCAGCCGCTGTTCGCCGGCTTGTGCGCCAAGTGCAAGACCGACTTCCTGTGAAAGCGAGGCGGGCGTACAGATCAAGGTCGAAGCCGAATAAAAAACACGCCCGACCGGATTGTGGTTGCTTTCATATGTATCGCCGGCAAAAGGTTCGACGATCATCCACGTGCCGTCATCTTTCAAAACATCCTTAACGTGCGCCGCCGCGCCGACCGGATCACCCATATCGTGGAGGCAGTCGAAAAATGTCACAAAATCATAATCCGTGCCGGGAAATTCTTTCGATTTGGCGACTTCAAACGTCACGCGGTCGGAAACTCCCGCTTGGGCGGCTTTTTGACGCGCCGTTTCGATCGATTTTTCGTGATAGTCGAAACCGTGAAACTCCGAATTCGGAAAGGCTTGCGCCATCAGAATCGTCGAAGCGCCGTGACCGCAGCCGACATCGGCGGATTTCGCGCCGGATTTTAATTTTTCTTCGACACCGTTTAAGGACGGAATCCAATCATTGACGAGATGCACGGCATAACCGGGGCGGAAAAACAATTCAGTTCCGCGAAAAAGTCCTTCGTGGTGTTCGTGCCAGCCCAAGCCTTCGCCGGTTTTAAATCTTTCGGCGATTTTCGGCGTCGCCTGCAAAGCGGCGGTTGCGAGAATGAACGCGCCCGGCAAATACGCCGCGCTTTCTTCGTTCGTGAGGACGAATGCCTGCTCGTCGGTCAGAAAATAGCGGTCGCTTTCCGCATCGTATTCGACATAACCGCCGGCAGCCTGCGCGTTGAGCCATTCGCGGACATAACGCTCGTTGGTCTCGGTCCGACTGGCAATTTCTTTTGCCGTCAGCTTTTCATTCGGGTTTCCCATCGCTTTATAAAGCCCGAGCTGTTCACCGATGACAATCGTGCCCGCCGCCAGTGTCGCGCCCAGATCGCCGACAAATTTTCCAAGTAAATTGTTTAATTTTTCTTCGTTGATATTCATAATTTTTCTCCCTTTAAATAATTGCGGATAACGTTAAATAATCACGGATAACGCAAAAAGTTTCGGCACATTCCGATTTGTGCTATGATTCGCATTATCACTTGATGACAAACAGCGTAAAAATTATTTGCCGTGAAAATCTTGTAAAATCGATGAGTTTTTGATGAGAAATTTATGAGAGAGTGTTATGTCGTTGCAAACTAAACTGTTTTATGAATTTGCAAACTTTCGTTTAGATCTCTCCGAAAAGGTATTACTGCGCGATGGCAAGCCGATTCCGCTCACCCCGAAGGTTTATGACACGCTTCTGATCCTGACCGAAAACGCCGGACGATTGCTCGAAAAAGACGAGCTGATGAACAAACTTTGGCAAGACCGCTTTGTCGAAGAAGGTAATCTCGCATTCAATATCAAAATGCTTCGCAAGGCGCTCGGCGACAATGCCGTAAAGCCTCAATTTATCGAAACCGTCCAACGTCGCGGCTACCGCTTTATCGTCGGCGTGAAAAAGGTCGAAAAACCTGTTTCTCCGATCATCGAAGTTGAAAATCCCGATTTTTCTATTCCGCCGCAAAAACCATACATTCTGATTTCGATCGGGATCATTTCGCTGATCTCTATTTTCGGTATCGCTTTTGTATGGGTCGGCGGAAATAATTTATTTAAGAGCAAAGAGCCGAAATTTACGCGCCTGACGACCGGCGGAAAAGTCACCAATGCGACCGTCACGCAAGACGGTAAGAAAATTGTTTTTTCTCAAAAGGAAGGAATCGGCGAAAGTTTGTGGCTGCGGCAGATCGATTCTGGAAATCAAAGACAGATTTTGCCGCCGCAGGATGTCGAATTTATCGGATTAACGGTTTCGCCGGCGGGCGATTATGCATATTATTCGATATTTTCCACAAATTCCGTGGCTTTAACCTTGACGCGTGTCCCGCTCTCCGGCGGCGCGCCCGAACCGCTTCCCGATATTGAGACAGATTCTTCGGTCAGTTTTTCGCCCGACGGAAGAAAATTTGCCTTTACCGAATCGCACAGTTCGGTGAAGGAATCTGATTTGAAGATCGCCGATGCGGATGGCTCGAATCAAAGAGTTTTGATAAAGACCAAAGGCGAAAACCGGACGTTTCCCATTTATCAAGCAAGTCCGGTCGCGTGGTCGCCTGATGGCGAAACGATTGCTTGCGCTATTCAGGAAACAAACGAAAACGGCACATTTTATAAGATCTTGATGGTTGATCCCGAAACAGGAAGCGAAAAATATCTTTCGGAAAAGTCGTGGAATGACGTTAAAAACATCGTCTGGAAAGATTCTGAAAATTTGGCTTTGATCGAACACCCGTCTAATTCTCCGGTCAAACGCATCTGGCAAATCTTAAAAAAAACAGGTGAAGCGCGTCAATTAACCAACGATCTGAACGGTTATGAATGGCTCAGCAGCGCCAATGGAAATCTTTTTACTTTACAAAAAAATGTCTTTTCGAGTCTGCACGTCGCCGAGTTTGCGGAAAACACAAAGACGCTGCAACCCAAACAAATCTTCGGTGAAACGAGCACTATTGAGAATGTCGGATGGTCGCGCGACGGAAAGATCTTTTATAATTCGTGGACGAGCGGAAAAAACGAGATCTGGCAAATAAATCCTGACGGAACCGCGCCGCGTCAACTAACTAACGGTTCCAATCTGATCTATTCGTTTGCGGTTTCACCCGCTGATAACACGTTTGTTTTTCCGTCGATGCAAAATGGCAAAATCGCACTTTCGACCGCCGATTCCAACGGTCAGAATATTCGTCAATTGACTGACGGAACGCCCGATATTTTGCCGGTTTTTTCGCCTGACGGCAAAAATGTCATTTTTCAGAGAGGTTCCGCGCCGTCGATGCTGTGGAGTGTCGGATCAAACGGCGATCAACTGCAGCAATTAACGGGTTATCAGGCGACAAATCCGTCGATCTCGCCTGACGGCGGCAAAATTGCGTTTCACTTTATGGATTACGGCGGTCAAAACCCGCATTGGAAGCTCGGGTTGATCGACCGCGAAAGCCGCCGTTTCTTAAATAAACTCGAATTCCCCGTTCCGATCTATCAAAGAAAAACCGTTTGGCATCCGAAAAACGATCTGCTCACGATGATCTTCACGAGCGGCGGAAGTTCCGGCATTCTGCTGTGGTCGGTGACCGACGGCAAATATCAAACGATCGAGAATATCGGCGCGGGCAAGATCAACGCGTTCGCCTGGTCGGCTGACGGAAACCGGCTTGTTTTCGCGCAAAATTTTGAAACTAGCGATGTTGTTTCGCTCGATAATTTCTAGAGCAAAGGTGACGATTTTTTCGCTGATCCTTGTATTTCATTAACCAGCTTTAACCGTTTGCAAATGCCATTTCACCGATAAAATCGTGATACAGCGGATCCTTCTTGACGGTTTCCTGAAGTTTTTCAACGAGGTTTTGGTCGGGGATTCCGCCGCGAATGAGCGAGTCGGCAACCGCGACAGCGGCAAACCAGGTTTTATTCGTGATGCCGTGACTTTTGAAGCCGAATCCGGCACGCCGCAGGTACAGCGTATGCGCGACGTGTGCGACAACTTCATCGTCAATTTTGCTAATCTTGATCTTTTTGTAATCAACGATCGCGTGCGTTGCTTCGTGAACGACATAACTGTTCCATTCGCGAAAACCGAAGCGGTGACTGCCGAATCTGAATTTGTTCAATCTCGCTGAATATTGCGCTGCCGCGCCCGCATCCAGATCCGCGTCCAATTCATCCGGCACAATCATATATCCTTCGATAATTTTATCGGCGATCTCGGCATAGACGGTTCCGCGAACATCAACGCCCAAAAGTCTGAAATTGATGCGCCTGACTTCCGGGCTTTGCAAAATCTGCAGGACGCTTTCTTCCAATGTTTGACTCATTTATTTTCTCCTGATCATTGATTTCAAATTTTTTTCAAAACATTCGCCGGTCACGGCGCGCTGCCAAACCTTTGGTTGATCTCGGTTTCACCTGCCGGCAATGAAGCGCCGAGCTGCGTTTTGCTGTATGTGATGAGGACTTTTTCAGCGACCCCTTCCCGCTTGATGTCAAGAATAAAGATGGTTTTCATATCGAGACTGAATTCATACAACACCCCGCCGCTGCGCGAAAACCGCTTCAAGATAAATTTGAAAATATCAAAATCCCTGCCGCCCTTTTTGGCAAATGCAGCGCTCAATTGTCCTGAAAATGAATCCTGCATTTTCGTAAAAGCCATCGCCTCGCTGTGGTGAATCCGGTTAAGAACGCCGAAGAGTTCCGGCGGTTCCGGTTCAGTAACGTCAATTTGTTCATCCGAATTGAGTTCCGGAAGCGTCGGGGCAAACGAAAAAACTTCAAATGAACCTTTAATGGTTCCACCTTCCGTCAGAACATCTATCGTAAAAAACCAAGTTCCGCGTGCCTTGGCATCGACTTCCGAGATGCAAAGTCTATTGTCATTACATTTTTTATATTCTTGTTTCCAGTCCGCCATATTTTTCTCCAATTCCAAGTCTTTCAATTTATTTCGACGAATTTGATTGTCTTTTTATCGGCTCACTTTCTCCTGGTTTTTGATTTTTGATTGTATGGTTTAATTATTTGAATAGGTCGCTCAATAATGATGTTTCCGTCAAAATTGAAATAATGAATTTCAGTTTGGCAACCTCTGAAGTAATCCAGAGGAGAACCGTCAGCAGTTGAAACCGACGGCAAACCTGTAGTTTTATTAACCGATGTGTAGAAATTAATTCTCTCAAAGCCATTGTCCGGATTCTTTGGGGTTGTTACGCTGTATTTAAACATCAAGATTGAGTCGTCTGTATTTGATTTGTCGGTGGATACAGTGGCTTCGCTGATTAAATTGTTAAAGCTGACTTTGTATAAAATAGGTAAAAGTTTTCCTTCAGGAAAAAATTTAGGATACGAACCACCTCCGCTTTCCAAAATAAATCCTTTTTCGTAAGGACCGTTTTGGCTTCTTCTTTCAAAAGGTTCATCTCCAATCTGAATCCAATCTTTTCGTACAATCCCACTGGTAAACACTTCGGTAAAAATATAGTTGTATCTGTTAGGCGATTGAAATCGTAAAGTTTCTTCGCCGCACAAGATTTCTTTATTTTTGTGTATAACTGTAATTTGATACGACTTTCCGTCAAACATCCGATTCATCGAAGCAACAAGGGCTTCTTTCGGGTTTTGATTAGCTTGTTCGGCGGTTAATACTTGTTTTACCTGCGTTTTACAGGTAGTCGTAAAAATACCGAGCATAATTGCAAGCGAGATTACTGTTGAAATTGTTGCTCTGATGTTCATTATTTTTTCTCCCTTTACTATCTTTATTAATTCCTTGGTTTTCCGACGCGATTTAAAAATTCACGGTCGTCGCTGAATTACCGATTAAATGTGCGTGATAAACGGGTTGCGTGTCGGTAAAGGGAACGGTTACGCCTTCCAGTAGAACGCCGATGCCGGTCGTTTCGCTGGCAACATCGGATTGGTCGCGGCGGTGAAGAAATAAAAAGGCGGCAGGCAGAACTTCCTTGTCGCGGCTCGCGCCCTGCAATCTTCCGAAAGGATTTTGATTTTGGCTGCCGGGACAGTCAAACGGAATTGTTTTCAGTTTGGCTAATCGGTCGAAAACAGTTTTAAAGTTACAAAAGCCTTTGGAATCTGACTTAAATTCCGGTATTGCAAGAGTGTCAAAATGAGAGAGTTTGACATCCCAAAACAGCATTCCGCTCCCCAAATAACCGCGCCCGGGATATTTATCAGCTTTGATCCAAACCCGCACCCGCAATTCATACAATTCCCAATTACACGACATAAATTTTCTCCTTATTTTATTTATTTTCAGCAACTTCCAGTTGGATAGATTTTCTCCTTATTTTTTTCCGGTATTTGTGTTTTGCTTTTCAACGGCTTCAAATCTTTATCAAAAGCGATAGCCGATGACAAACCCGTCTTCACCACTCGGCACGATGATATGAGTCCAGTGATATTGGTCAATCGCCAAATGCCGAAGAATATTTCCGGCAACATAATTGTTGTTTCCGTTGGCATCCGTTCCCGACAACATCGAAACCGTGTCCAGATGAACGCTACAGTTGGCATCGCCTTTGCCGCACGCGCTTTTGGAAATGTTAAAATGAATACTGTCGGACGAATCCGTTTGGCGAAAACTAAGCCCGCACGATAAACTGCTCGACATATGTCCGAACACTTCAGATTTATTATCCGCCCCAAAATTGCGATTAAGTGTTACCTTTCTAATTAATGCCTCCGTGTTTTTACAGACAAACTCAAAACCGTCCGGTTTTTTGAGAATGCCGGTTATCCGGTCAATGTCGGGCTGAATAAATAATCTGAGTCTGAACAGATAGTTTGTAATTTTTATTACTTCAGGTGCCTTTTCAAAATCACTCATAATTTCTCCTTCTGTAGGCGGCTTTTCTATGCGCCTAATTCGTCAATTTGGTTTCGCAGGCTTTTTGCCGCCTTTCATATTGATAAGCCAATTCGGGGAAAACATTTCAGTTTTTTTGAAGAATTTTTGATTGTCTGTAAAATTGGTAAAAAAAACACGATGAAAAAATCATCGTGTAATATTTTGTTTGATATGGTCGCCGGGCAAACCTTAATTTGCCTTTTACCTTTTTCCTTCTAAATTCGCCCATTCGCCGGATTGGATAAAACTTGCCCAGTAAAATGGATGTTGACGATCTTTGGTTTTCAGCATTTCGAGCTGAACCTGACGAAGCGCCGCGCCGCGCCCGAGACCTTTTTTGAGATTTTTGTAATAATTGGTCATCATTTCACGGGTCACGTAATCGCTGACCGACCAGAGGCTCATGACGAGCGTTTCCGCGCCCGCCAAAACGAAGGCGCGGCGCAAACCGTAAACGCCTTCACCGTTTTTGACCTCGCCGACGCCCGTGTCGCAAGCCGATAAAACGACCAATTTCGTTCCCCACAAATTCAAGCCCGCCGCTTCGAGCGCGGTTAATATGCCGTCGTCATCAATGCTTTTTCGCTGATTCGCGCCCGCCAAGGCAAGTCCCGAACGCATTAACGGATTTTCATCTTGTGAATCCGAATCTGCCGTTTTTGTTTTGCCGGAGTCGGAATTCTCCAGAAAAAATCCGTGGGTGGCGAGATGCAGGATGCTCGGCGCGATGGCTTGCTTAACAGCGGATTTGGTCGCCTGCGCTTGCGTTAAAATGGTCGCGTCGGGAAAAATTTCCTGAATCGAACGAGCTTCCTGCGCCGTGCCGCCAAGCGGTGCGAAATAAATACCCGTTAAATCGCGCCGGGCGGTCAGGCTTTGGCGTTTATCGCGGCGCGAATTGGTTTTCGAAGTCGGATTAGTTTTGGTTGTTTGATCGGCAAACGGCGCGCCGAATAACGGATTGGCAAGCACCAGCGGCTCGCTTTTGCTCGTGCGCGCAACTTGCAAGCGCAGTAAATCGCGCCCGCTGGTCAGATATGAAACCGAATAATTTTCAACCAAATACTGTCCTTTTTCATCAATCAACGCTTCAAAGGGGATGAGGTTCAAAGCACCGTCAGGCGAGATCAGCAGTTGCTTTGAATCGCCGATCAATGCCCGTACGGGCGCCATTATTTTTTCGTCCACGCGGCGCGCCGTCGTTTGCACATTTTTGCTTTGCGGGTCGCGCAAGGCTTGCCGGTATGCGGCAAGCGCGACGTCAATTTCCGGCGCCGTGCCGAGGTCTTTTCCCGTCACCTGGTTTTGCCGAATAACAAAAACAGCGTAATGCGGTTCTTTGACGACGTTGGCGGCAAGCCCACGGTTCGATCCAAACTCAAAACCTTTCAGCGAAACCGGTTGATAGACCGTAAATTCCAGCAGAACCGAATTAGCGGGAATTGCATCCTGTACGGCTTTGAGCTTGATGGACGTTGATTGTTCATAAAATCCCGCGCTTTGACGGCTGATGTCGCTTTCGAGTTTTTCACGCTGCGCGTCGAGTTCTTGAATTTTTTTCGCCTGTTCGTCGGTTGAAATATTCTTCTGCCGGTCAAGGATCAGACTAACCATCTGTTTGGTCGTGTCGTTCAAACGATCCAGCAATATTTGATCTTTTTGATTAAAGCGGCGGCGCAGAATGTTTAAACTATCGGACATCGCATCGAGCACGCGACCTTTGCGTTGAAGAATTATTGTCGCGCCCAATTCAGCGGCGCTTTTTGAATCCGGCGGCGCTTGAAAACTGAGCGTTAATGTTTGGCTTTCAATATTCTTCAAGGTTTTGATATAGATAAGTTTCTCTTTCTCCGAACCGGTCAAAAAGTTGAGGGAGATATTGTATTCGAGAATTGAATTAGCGCGTGCCTCGGTCGAAATCGCTTTTTCAATATCGCCCTTGACGGCGTAAAGGTTTGCCAGATTTGCAAAGGTTCCGCCCAGATCGGGATGATATTGCCCCTGCGTTTTTTCCTTGATCGCGATCGCGCGCTCGTACAAATTTTCCGCCTTTGAAAAATCGCCGGTGTTTTTTTCAATAGCGGCAAGCAGATTAAGCGCATAGGAAGTCAGCGGATGCTCGGCGCCCAATGACTTTTCGAAGATTTCCAAGGCACGTCGGCACAGCGGTTCGGCTTTCGCGTAATCGCCGACAGCAGCGTAAAGAACCGCGAGATTGTAAAGGGTTTGGGCGATGTTCGGATTATCCGGCGCGAAGATTTTTTCCCGAATCGCGAGCGCCTGCAAATATAACGGCTCGGCTTTTGAAACCTCCGAATAAAGATTGGCGATATTGTTGAGCGTCGTCGCGACATCCGCCGTTTCGGGTCCGAGCGCTTTCTCGCGAATCGCCAGCGCGCGCCGGTAAAATGACTCGGCTTTCTTATCATCGCCCTTCAGACGACTGATCCCGGCAAGATTATTCAAAATGCCGGCAATCATCAGATGATCCGGTTCAAGCCATTTTTCCCTGATTTCAAGCGTCCGCTGATAAAATGCTTCGGCTTTCACGTAATCGCCTTTGTCTTTGTAAAGAATGCCCAGATTATTAAGAATCGGGCTGAGCGAAATATCGTCCTTGCCGAAGGCTTTTTCTCTGATCTCAAGCCCGCGCCGGTATAACGATTCGGCTTTGTCATATTCGCCATTGTCACTGTAAATATTGGCAAGAGAAACCAGCGCCGCGGCAACTTCGGGATGTTCCGTGCCCAGTTCTTTTTCGCGAATCGCCAGCGCGCGTTCGGCTAACGGGAGAGCGTCGTCATTTTTTCCCGCCCGCCAGAGTGTATTTGCTTCGCTGAGCTGCCGCCGCGCCGCGTCGAGCGTAAAATCTTTTGCCGACGCTTCGCGCAATTCCGTCCAGCGAATTTCAAAGCGTCCCGACGACGCGTTTTGTTGTCTTGGTTCGACTGTCAGTTGGTAGTTTCCGGCGGTTTCGGCGGCGACTTCGATCGTTTCTGTGCCTTTACTTCGCGGGTCGGCATCGAATTCAACCAGAATTTTGCCGTCCGCCCCGTGTAAGCGGACGGCGACATCGATTCCGCGTTGCTCGACGATTATTTTGGCATACTGATTTGCTGTGAGGTTGAATTGAAAAGTTTGCTGCTCTCCGCCCGCAATTTCGCGTTCGAGCGGTTTGCCGGATTCGAGCGGTGTAATTTCCTGTTTTTTGATCGTTTGGCTGGAAGAGAAGGATGTCAACAAAGAAATCACCCAAAATGATGAAACAAACAAAATGTTAAATCGCAAAACTCTTGGTCGCAACACTTGTCAAACTCCGTTAAAGATTTTTTATCTCGGAGTTATTTTTGCACAACTTTGAAAGGATAGCTACTAATATTCTCCAAACCGCCGGCGCCGATGCCCGACACTTCCACTGAATAAATTTGCGGTTTGACGAGTTTGGCGGGAAAACGAACATTCAAGGCGTTGTTCGCGCCGCCTTTTTTTGTTTTGAGTTTGCCGCTTTGCCAGAGAGTTCGATTGGTCGTTTGATCGACCAGCGCGACGCGATACGCCGGATAACTGTCCGCTTCCAACTCCACCCGGAGCGCTAAAAAATCGGTCTGCCGCGAAACTAACAGACTCTGAATCTGACTGTTTCCGCGCAGTGCCGGAGTGAGGACAAAAAAAGCGATCCGCGGTTTGACCGTCGCGATCGGCACCGGCGGTTGTTCGACGGTTTGCTTTTGTGCGGCGATCATCTCCTCTTTTTGCGTTTTCTCTTCCTTCAGTTTCTGCTCCAAAAGCTCGCGTTCTACGTGCACTGCGGCAAGTTCTTTCTCGGTTTCCGAGTTCGTCGTGCGCTCGTTGTCGAGCTGTATTTGCAATTCCTGTTCGCGCGCCGAAAGCGCCTCGCGTTTCGCCTCAAGATCGTTCGATTGCTCGCGCAGACGATCATTTTCAAGCCACTGTCGACCGCCGAAAAAAATTAATGCCAAGATCGCGGCGGCAAATCCCCATTGCAAAAATGGATGCGGCGCCGCAAAAATTTTCAACGCCGCGAAAAGTCCGCCGCGCGTTCGGTGCGGTTTCGATGCGGCGGAAATCTCTTTGATATTCTTTCCGGCATAGATCTGAAAGGCTTTGGCAAATTCTACCTTTTCGCGTCTGAGCGACGAAACCAGAAAAAAAGAATTAAATTTTTCCAATTCATCGCTCGGCAGCTCGCCCTGCACAAAAGCGTCGATCAAATCTTTTTCCGCCGCCCGTAAAGCCTCGGCAAATTCGTCGTCGGTGAAACTCAGCTCGTCAAAATGTTCCGTTTCCGCCGCCGGCAAGGTTCCGAGCAGATAGGCGATCAGGGTTTTATTTTGATAATTCACTTTTGTCATCTCTTTTTAAGCCCGAGAAAGAACTTTCTCATACTTATAAGACAAAATCCGAAAAACATTTCGTCATAAAGATATTTCTTTTTTATCGGCGCGCTTTCGGATCAACTTTCATCCGTGCATTTTCCGACGCAACCTTCGAGTTTATCCCTGATCCGGCACGCGCGGATACTCAGAGCATTGACCGAAATTTCCAAACTCTGCGCCAATGCGCGGCGATTTTCGATCTTGACGCGTTCTTCGCCAAAATAGTAACGCACAATAATTTCTCGATTCGCGCGCTCTAATTTTTCCGTGCAGTGCTCCAGACAATTCAGTCTTTTTTCCTTGATTTCCCGTTCGTCGTCGTTGGCGGCGGCGAGCTTCTGACCGCGCGGCTGGCGCAGAGCGTCGTCGAGCGGCACGTTGTTTTTTTCGCTTCCGCGCAAAGATTCCATAAATACGAAACGCGCCGTGATGTAGCAAAATTTAGCCGGTGTTTCGGTCTCGATCGTGCCTTCTTCGGCAATCCGCCGCGCAACGCGATTTAAGGTTTCATCGGCAAGTTCGTCCGGGTTCAGACAATTTTTACGGTCAAAATAAGTAACCAGCCGCGCACGCATTTCCAGATAATTTTGCCCGTCGGAATTTTTGCCGGCGTCGAGCCAATCGAGCAAACGGTGAAAAGACTCTGCCGTTATTGCCCAGTTTTTTTTCGGCTCCGCTTTTTGCATAAAATTTCTGTTGCCGTTTTTTTACGGATAATTGTTTTGATCGTTCATGACCTCACGTTTCGTTTATTACACAAAGTATGAAAAAATTTAGCGATAAACTCAAGCAATTTTTGAAAGAGTCCGCTGCCGGCTCATTTTGCCGGCATGAATAATTACTGTGTAATCTAAGTTTGATTAGATTCTTAACTTGGTGACTTGGCGACTTGGCGGGAAATATTTTTCCCACAGCCAGAAAATACTCTAAAGATATTGTTTCCCGCCCGAGGGGCAAAGCAAAACATAAGTAAATTTAAAACACAGATTAATAACTTAAATAATTTTTAAAAGCAACCGATTAATTTTCGGCTTTCACTTTATTGTTGTAAAATTCTTCGCATCTGCTCACTCGCTGAAAAACAATGGAAAAGAAAGAAAAACTTATTATCGTTTTATGCGCGGTCGTCACTTTAATAGCCGGAATTTTGCATTACACTAACGCAAATGAGGTCCTGACATTCGGTGTAACGGCAGCCGCGCTCGCGCTTTTGGCAATGATTGTCGGCGACGCAACCGAACAGCTCGGCAGCCGTTTGGGACCGGGCGCGACCGGGATTTTGCAATCGGGTTTGGGAAATCTGCCCGAACTTTTCGTCGCGATTTTCGCACTCCGGGCAGGGCTCGATAAAGTCGTCCAAGCGGCGCTTGTCGGTTCGATTTTAGGCAATTCCCTACTTGTATTCGGGCTCGCGCTGTTTTTCGGCGGACTCAAAAACGGCACACAAAAATTCAAATCCGAACCGCCGCGAATGATCGCGACATTGATGCTGCTCGCCATTTCCGCTTTGATAATTCCGACGCTTGCCAAAGAACTGCATACACCAGCCGAAGGTCATATCAATCAATTGGATATTATTTTGGCATTTATTTTGTTAATTGTTTTCGCGGCAAGCACCTATTTTTCCATCAAAGGCGATCCGGCGGTCGCGACGCAGGAAACCGAAATGGGACATGCCGAATGGTCTTTGAAATTGACGATCATCGTGCTTGCCGGCGCCGGCTTGGGCGCGGCATTCGTTTCGGATTGGTTTGTCGAAGCATTGCAGCCGGCGATGAAAACGCTCGGCATTTCCGAGACTTTTGCAGGACTGGTCGTTGTCGCGGTTGCCGGCAATGCGATCGAAAATCTGGTCGGCATTCAGCTCGCGTGGCGCAATCAAGCTGATTACGCCGTCAGCGTGATCTTAAATAGTTCGCTGCAAATCGCGCTCGGTTTATTTCCGATCCTGCTTTTGTTATCGTTTGTTTTGGGCGGCTCGATTTTGACCTTCGTTTTGTCGCCTTTGTTGGTGGTCGCGCTCGCGCTGGCGGCGATTGTTTCGGCAGTTGTTGTTTTTGACGGCGAATCGATCTGGCTCGAAGGTTTGGCATTGATCGGGCTTTACTGCATTATTGCGGCATCATTTTGGTGGGGTTAGAAGATAAATATGAAGACAAAAAAATTTAAAAATTACTTTTCGCTTATTTTGTTGATGGTTAGCTTTTTGTTCGTTTCGGTCAATGTTCCGGCGCAAACCTCGGGCGGCTATCATTTGCTCAAGAAAATCGAGGTCGGCGGCGAAGGCGGATGGGATTATCTTTTTGCCGACGCCGAGTCGCATCGTCTTTATATTTCACACGCCGCAAAGGTCGTGGTCGTTGACACCGAAACCACCAAAGTGATCGGCGAGATCGCCAATCTCAACGGCGTCCACGGAATTGCCGTTGCCGAAAAACTCGGGCGCGGTTTTATCAGCGACGGACGCGACAATGCCGTCACGGTTTTCGATTTGAAAACCTTTAAGACGCTCGACACGATCAAGGTCGGAAAGAATCCCGATTGCATTTTGTACGATGCCGCGACCAAGCGCGTTTTCGCCTTTAATCGCGGTGATTCGAGCGTTTCGGCGATCGACGCGGCAAGCGGCAAGGTCGTCGGGACGATGGATTTGGGCGGTCATCCCGAATTTGCGCAGGCGGACGGCAAAGGGATGATCTTTGTAAATTTGGACAACAAATCGGAGGTCGTCGCGTTTGATTCAGACAAACTCGTCATCAAAAACCGCTGGACGGTCGCGCCCGGCGAAGATCCTTCGGGAATGGCGATCGACACCAAAAACAGACGACTTTTCATCGTTTGCGGCAACAAGAAAATGGTCGTGATGAACTATGAAAACGGCAAGATCGTCGCTGATCTGCCGATCGGCGACGGCACCGATGCCGCCGGTTTCGATCCGCAAACGAAGCTCGCATTCAGTTCCAACGGCGAGGGCAATCTGACGGTCGTCCGCGAAGATTCAGGCGATAAATACAGCGTTCTCAAAACCATCGCCACCGAGCGCGGCGCGCGAACGATGACGGTTGACACCAAAACGCATAATATTTATCTGGCGACAGCGCAGTTTGGCGCGACGCCCGCCGCGACCAAAGAGAATCCGCGCCCGCGTCCCGCGCTCGTCCCGAATAGTTTTGTGATCCTGGTTTACGGAAAATAACGCCGATAGTTTTTTGCATCTTTTTTTGGCGGACATAAATCTAAACGCCACATCAACATTTTTGGAATAAAAAACCTGAATTTGTTACTTTGTAATTTAAGGAGAAATTTTATGACACCTGAAACACAAAAAGAATTATCGGAAACCGGCTACGACATTACGCCGATCAGCGCCGAAAAACGCGCTCAACTGGCAAAGGATCTCGACGCCGAAAGCTACCG
>JBBQOA010000019.1:0-17135 GCA_038330465.1 Pyrinomonadales bacterium | reverse complement strand
GCTTGGGACGCTCGCATAAAGCGAGCTATCGGCAGGATTATAGACAATGTCGTTCGTACTTAACGATATCTGCCTGACACTGTCGGTTTCCATTATCGAGTTGACGACAAAATCGATATCGTCATGGCGGGCTGAAGCGACCGGAAAGGTTACCCAGGCAGCCAAAACTGTAAAAGCGAACAATACGCCAAATAAACTACAAGTAAACTAATTGTATAACTTCTGTTTGAGTGCGGTCTTACCATAATACTTCTCCGATTCTTTGGTTGGATATTTTTCCGTCGAGCTGGTCTTTAAAAGCGGCGCGCCAAATCAAAGGAACGGATTTGATTTCAAGATGACAAGTTGGATTCAGGCGTTTGGGCGCCGTTTGGTTCTTCGAGTATCAGTTGATTGAGCAAACAAAGCGTTAGACCTGACCGGTCTCTCAGCAGCTTTATTTTCCGGTAAATTCTAACATATCAGAGGCTTTGGTAAAAGTGTTTTTAAAGGGCTTTTGTCTGTTCATCGCGGAAGATTTCCGGAAAACCGGCAGCGCTCTAAATCTTCTGACTCAACTTAAATTTCCTTCAAAACTCTTCGGAACATAATGAAAAAACAGCGAGGTCGATTTGTGACCTTCGGCTAAAGGGTAGCGATAATGAACGAGTTCGCGTCCTTTGTAGATAACTCCGTCGCCGCTTGCCAGATAAAGCGCCGTATTTTTATCTTCGGCTTCGCTTGCCGCCGGAAATTCCGTTGAATTATAATCCAACGCACCTTCGACCGATGAGTCGGGCGGCGTTACAAACAATCCCCACGGCGAACGCTGATTTTCGGGTTCCGGCAAATAATCGACCTGAAAAGAAATGCTGAATTCGCACTGGGCGCGGTCAGTATGCGGCGTTAAATCGGCTTTTTCGATGTAGGAAGCCGCATAAACATACGACGGAATCGCTTCTTCGCCGATGACAAGGCTCATCAGACGGGCAAGCTGCAGGTGCAAAAATGTCGCCAGAGGTTCGTTGTGCTGGTAATATCGCTTGCTTTGTTGATCGTCAAACGGCATAAAACCCTGGTTGATGTATTGACGAAAGAAACGGCGCATTGCCGCCATCTGTCCGGCGGGTAAAATTTCGGGTAAAACAACGTATTTGTCCCGCTGATATTTGATTTGCGCCTCCTCGATCGCTTTGAATCCGGCGATTACTTTTGCCTCAATGATCTTGGGCGTGGTCAAAATTCCGGCGGCGACCAGTTTCGAGAGAAGGTTTTTTTCGAGCGAAACTGTCAAACGCTCGCCCGCCGTGAATTTTGAAAGCGTTTCAGCTTGTTCGTTTTCAAACCAGTAGCCGATCTCAATTTCCGTGACGGGCTGTTTTATCCAGACCGATGGTTTATGCGGCAAAAGATGTTTTTCGTGAATCCACGGCAGAAAATTGGCAAAATTAAAAGGCTCAAAGCGAAAAGTCGGATCAACTATTAAGGATGACACATCGCCATCAAATTCCGCTGTCACAAGATCGTTCAAAAGACACGCAAACAAAGGCATTTCAGGAGCATTTTCGGGCGCGACCAAAATGCCCGATTGAAAAAGCAGATCGCGCTCGGTTTCATCAATGTCTTTCTCGCAATCAAAATAATTAAAGCCGATTTCCGCCAGATCCAAAAAGAGTTCGTGCAGATTCGGCTGCTCGGACTTGGAGATTTTCAGTTTCTGCAAACCGATTTGCGGTGTTGGCGCGGTGACAAAGTAATCGGTCTTTTGCGCATCGGCAAATTGAATTTTTATGAACGGATTGACGATCAGATTATTTTCCATAAAATAATGAAGAAAAAGCATTGCGAAACGCGAAGCAGTAAACAGCGCGTCGGCAAATGCTTTTTCTGACGATGAAATAATTTTGTGTTTTTCTCCAAATAAAGAAAAACTATTATTGACAAACGTTATTCGGACTTCCCGGACAACCGATGGCAGGTCCCGGCGGGTCATTAATCAAGCAACTACCTGAACAGCAGTTGCTGTTGGTCGTACATCGGCAGCCGTTGGCACGCTGATTGGCAGTTGGGCAGTTTGTCGGTCCCGGATTGGTACAAGCCGTCACCGTTGACAACATTCCGCAAATACTTGACGTCTGTGCCGCGACCGGAGCGACCAGTGATGCGACGACCGGGATCGCAATCAGCGAAGAAAGCCCGATTTTCCGAACGACTTCGCGGCGCGACATTCCTTCAAATTGATTGGTAATTTCGGCGCCGTTTTCAATCAGCTTTTCTTTTTTCAGCTGATCAAGCGCGAGCCAAACCAGATCTTCATTGTTGGCAGTATTTAATTTTTCGCCAACCCAATCGCTAATTTCGGCAATACTTTTATGACCATCGCAGGCTTGCCAGACAAGTGCTGACGTCAGGTTTAGACAGAGAGCTTTGTCATTCTGCAAATCATAAATTAAAACCTCGCCGTCTAGTTCCTGAACGACCAGATTGTCTTTACGGCTTTTTGGAGCAAAATCTTTTTTCATTTATTTTTATTTTTTCCTAGATGTTTTGGGGTATTGAATTATTTTTATTTTTTCCTAGATGTTTTGGGGTATTGAATCGGAGTGACATCGGACTGTCACCCTTTAAATATACTCAATTTATTTGAAAGGTCAAACTATTTTTTCTTATTTTATAATAATTTAGATAACTTTCTTAATGAACTACGCGAACTTTATTCAAATGAAAGTTCGCCGTATAGATAATAAGCAATCAGAGGAATGCCGATTATGTAAGCAATTAGACCAATCCGAAATAACAAACGACCGATCGGAGTCATATCAACAAATCCGTTTGTTATTCCGAAAAGTATGTTGCCGATTCCCGTAAAAAAAAATCCGACGGCATAGAGGCGTCCCCACGGACTCATTGCCAACCAAACCCCGAAACCGAGTAAGGCTAAACCGATAATTATCATCAAAATGGAGTTTAAGGTTGGTTGAAACGGCAGATTCATATTGTCCGCGAAGAATCTTAATTCAAATAACGTCACAAAACAAGTCTGCTGCCCCGCGGAAACTATCTAACTTATCAGCAAGTTTTCGAAAATCTTGAATTTTTTTTACAAATGAATTTTGCCGATTCCCAAAATTTTCCGGTTGCCGTTCGCCTGCGCGAAGACAATTATCTTTAGATTCTCGCGTTTCCAGTTTGAATTTAGCTGCAAATCTGTCTCAATTTCAAACGCATTTTGCTGAGAATTAAGATTGCCGACCGTCTTCAACTCGCGAACAACCGATTGATGTTCCAGTCTTTTGCCCGAATTTTCGCCGCGGGCGACGTTTGAAATCAAATTATCTTCGGCGATCGCCAAATAGACGGTCGTATTTTCATGCTCGGGCAAATTCGTGATCTTGATCGAAAGTTTATCTTCATTATTAACGATCTCGACCGTGCCTTTTTGAACTTTGGCGGATTCGTCAATCGCTTTGGCGGCGGTGCCGGTATTGCTCCCGACAAATTCCCGATTGCCGTCAACAACCATCTGCGGCGTGTAAATCGAATCGAGTTTGAACTTTTGCGAGTAAAATCGCTGTCTTTGCGTAAACAGCGGCGACGAATAAACATCCTTCCAGCCGCCATCGTCCCAGTAATCAACATGAAAGGCGAGCGTGATGATTTCGGCTTGCACCGAAGGCTGTTCTTTTTCGAGAAAAGCGAGCGCGCGATCCGCCGGCGGACAGCTCGAACAACCTTCCGACGTAAACAGCTCGACCAGCACAGGTTGTTTGACTGTTTGGTTTTCGGTTTTCGTTTTTTGTCCTTCGTTCAATTTTTGGCTTTCGACTTTCTGCATCGAACAGGCAGCGAATAAAACACACGCCAGAAAGAAAATTGCTGATTTCATAAACATATTATACTCAAACATTTTAATTTTATTCCGGAGTTTTGCAATTTAACTTTTGCTGTCTTACCGCTCATTCGTGTTTTGTTTCCCAAACCCGATTTGGTAAAATCGAATTTTGCTTAAACGACGAAATATTTCATCTATGCAACCAGTCAAGACCAAAGAAGAAGCGATCGAGGTTCGCGGCGCGCGCGTTCATAATTTAAAGAACATTTCGTTCCGGCTGCCGCTCAACAAACTGACCGTCGTGACGGGCGTTTCGGGTTCGGGAAAATCGAGTCTCGCCTTTGATACGATCTACGCCGAAGGTCAGCGCCGCTATGTCGAATCGCTCTCGGCGTATGCGCGTCAGTTTCTCGAAAGAATGGACAAACCCGACGTTGACGAGATTCTCGGGATCGCGCCGGCAATTGCGATCCGCCAAAAAAATTCAACGCGAAATCCGCGTTCGACCGTCGCGACGCAAACCGAAATTTACGATTATCTGCGGCTGCTGTTTGCGCGGGTCGGGCAAACTTTTTGCTATGTTTGCGACCGCGAAGTAAAAAAGGATTCGCCCGAATCGGCGGCGGACGAAATTCTGGCAGCCTTCGCGGAAGGCGCCAGATTTTATGTTCTCTTCCCTGCCGAGATCGAATTTCAAAAACCAAAGACCAAAAACCAAAAACCGATCGCACATCTGATGAGTTTGATGCAAAGTGGTTTTACGCGCCTTTTTAGAAACAGCGAAACGATCGATTTACAAAAACCGGAAGATTATCCATTTACCGATTTTGAAGAAACATTCGTTTTGATCGACCGCTTAAAAGCCGACCGGGAAATCCGTCAAAGATTGGTCGATTCGCTCGAAACCTGTTTCCGCGAAGGCGGCGCGGCGATTATCAAAACCGCCGAACCAACCGCCGCAACAAATGAGATTCAAACGCTCAACTTTTCCGACCAGTTCATCTGCAAATACGACGGCACCGTTTACGAAGAACCCGAACCGCGGCTGTTCAGCTTTAATTCGCCGTTCGGCGCGTGTCCGCTCTGTCAGGGTTTCGGCAACACGATCGATATTGATTTCGAACTGGTCGTGCCGAACGAAAATTTATCGATCGCCGAAGGCGCCGTCGAACCTTTTACGCGCCCGCAATACGATTGGGCATTCAAGGCGCTGAAAACCTTCTGTGTGAGCGAAGATATTTCGATGAAAATGCCTTTTGCGGATTTGACCGACGCGCAAAAGAACGCCATTTTCCAAGGCAAAGGCAAATGGAAAGGCGTGCGCGGATTTTTCACCTGGCTCGAAACGAAAAAATATAAGCTGCACGTCCGCGTTTTTATGGCGAAATATCGCGGCTACACAAAATGCCCGGAATGCCGCGGCGGACGACTCCGCAAAGAAGCGCAAGCCGTGCAGGTCGGCGGACGAAATCTGCCGGAAACGGTAAGTTTAGCGATCACGGATGCCCAAAAATTCTTTGATGAACTGAAATTAAGCGAAGAACGGACGAAGATCGCCGAAAAACTATTGCTTGAAATTCGCCGCCGAATCAAATTTATGGTCGATGTCGGACTCGATTATTTAACCTTAGATCGTTTGGCATCAACGCTTTCGGGCGGCGAAGCGCAGCGCATTCAGCTTGCCACGAATTTGGGTTCGCTGCTCGTCGGCGCGCTTTACGTGTTGGACGAACCATCGATCGGACTTCATCCGCGCGACAATGCGCGGCTCGTTAAAATTCTCGAAAATCTGCGCGACATCGGCAACACAGTGCTGGTCGTCGAACACGACGAAGAGACGATGCGTTCGGCGGATCATATTCTCGACATCGGTTTATATGCGGGCGAACTCGGCGGAAATATTGTCTTTGAAGGCGATTTTCTCGAATTGATCCAATCGGAAGTTTCGCTGACGGCGAAATATCTGCGCGGCGATCTGGAGATCAAAGTTCCCCAAAAACGAAAAGAACCGAACAAGCTAAAACTAGAGATCATCGGCGCACGCGAAAATAATCTGAAAAATGTTTCGGTCGAAATTCCGCTCGAAATGCTCGTCTGCATCACGGGCGTATCGGGTTCGGGCAAATCAACGCTCGTCCACGACATTCTTTACGCCGGAATCAAGAAAAAACGCGGCGAATGGCAAGGACAAGTCGGAAGTTTTAAGGAAATCAAGGGCGCGGAGATGGTTGACGAGATCATTCTCGTCGATCAATCGCCGATCGGACGCACGCCGCGCTCAAATCCCGTCACATATATCAAAGCCTACGACACGATCCGCGAAACTTTCGCCGCGACCAACGGCGCGAAAGCAAAAGGATTTAACGCTTCGCATTTTTCGTTCAATGTTCCCGGCGGACGCTGCGAAACGTGTCAGGGCAGCGGAACCGTGACGGTCGAAATGCAATTCTTAGCCGACGTTGAATTGACCTGCGAAGATTGCCGCGGCACGCGTTTCCGCGACGAAGTTTTGGACGTCAAATATAAAGGCAAAAACATCGCCGAAGTTCTGCAATTAACGGTGCGTGAAGCAATTCTTTTTTTCAAGGAAGTCAATAAACTCGTCAATAAATTAAAGGTCATCGAAGCCGTCGGCTTGGGTTATTTACGGCTCGGACAATCGGCGACGACGCTTTCGGGCGGCGAAGCGCAGCGCGTCAAACTCGCCGCGCATTTGGCGACCAAAACCAAGCAAAAGACGCTATTCATCTTTGACGAACCGACGACCGGCTTGCATTTCGACGACATCAACAAGCTGCTCGCCGCCTTTCGCGCACTGATCGAAAACGGCGGAAGTTTGATTGTTATCGAGCATAATCTGGACGTTATCAAAACGGCTGATTACGTCATCGATCTCGGTCCCGAAGGCGGCGCGGGCGGCGGCGCGATCGTCGCGACCGGCACGCCCGAAGTAATTGCCAAAGCCAAAAATTCGCACACGGGCAGATATTTGAAGGAATATTTGAGTTAACCGTCGAATGATGCGCGCATTTCGTCAATTTTGATTTGAGCAAACAAACTTTGCTTTGTTATATTTTCAAAATACGACCATTTAAGGAGTGTTTCGGTTTAATGAAATTAATGAAAAAAATGCTTTCCGTTGCCGGCTTATTTATTTTGGCAGCTTTATTTGTGACGCCGGTTCTTGCCCAAAAACAAAAATCTAAAGACGAATTGTTTAAGGAAATCGTCAGCTTATCCAATACCAAAAAGCCTGAAGATCTGGAAAAAGCTTATCAGTTAAGCAAAGAATTTTTGGAAAGATTTCCGAAAGAAACGAATGAAAATTCTCAAAAAATGAGAAAATTTGTCAAAGTCTATCGTGAAAACAGCTTTTACAAAGCCTACGATGAAAAAAAATTCGCCGATGCTTTTGTGATCGGTAAACAAATTTTGGCTGAAGAACCTGACAACACCGCCATTTCAATGAATTTAGGTTATGCCGGTTACGATGCGATCCTCAAAAATAATGATAGATCCTTTGGCGAAGATTCGATCAAATATGCCCGGCTGACCTTACAACTTCTCGAAAGCGGAAAATTGCCTGCTTCTTTTGTACCGTTTAGCAATAAAGATGAAACGTTTGCGTGGATGTATTATGTGATCGGATTTTTCTCGATCGACAAGGACAACAAAGAAGCCGCTGTTAATTTTTATAAATCAACTCAGTACGAAACGGCGATCAAGAAAACATCGCAGCCCTATTACATCATTGCCTATTATTACGAAAAGCTTTATGAAAAAATGTCGGCTGAGCTCAACGCCAAGATCAATGCAAAAACGATTGACGAGGCTCAAATCAATGCGGAAAGAGAAAAGATTAATGGCGTCCTCGACCAAATGACCGACGCATATGCGCGGGCTTACAAATTTGGCGAAGTAGAAAAAAATCCGAACGCCGCCGATTGGAAAAAGCGTTTGAGCGAAGTTTATCTGTTTCAAAAGAAACCTGAAGCCACGATTAACGCCTATATTGATTATACGGTGACGATGCCCTTAAAAGATCCGGGCGCATTTTAATTAAAATCAATGCAATTGGAAACCATCAAAACGCCTTCGTTGATCGTTGATTACCAAAGAATGAGGCATAACGCGGAAACGATGACGGCGCGCGCCAAAGCGTTGAACGTCGCGCTGCGTCCGCACGTTAAAACGCATCGCTCTCTGGAAATCGCGCGGCTTCAAACTGATGGAAACGCAGGTGGAATTATGGTTTCGACGCTCGCGGAAGCGCGTTTTTTCGCTCAAAGTGGCTTTTCCGACATAACTTACGGCGTGCCGATCGAACGCGGAAAATTCTCGGAAGCGATTGCGATCGCCAAAACCATCGAGCGATTTGCGGTTTTGACCGACGATGCGGAAACCGTCCAAGAATTAAACAAAGCGGCGCAAAGCGAAACCGTCAGACTCGATGTTTTCGTCAAAATCGATGTCGGCTATCATCGCTGCGGAATCGAACCGCAGACGGCTGAGGCGTTTGAAATCCCGAACAAAATCAGCAATTCGTCAAACTTGAATTTCGCCGGAATTCTAACGCACGCCGGACATTCCTATCACGCCGCAACGCCCGAAAAATTGCTTGAAATTGCCCGTCAGGAAAGAGATTTAATGCGAAATCTGGCGGACGAATTGCGCGGCAAAGCTTTAGAAGTTCCCTCTGTGAGTATCGGCTCGACACCGACGATGAGCGCGATCGACAACCTCGACGGAATAACCGAATTTCGCTGCGGAAATTACATTTTCTACGACGCTTTTCAAGCAACTTTGGGAAGCTGCAGTTTTGAAGATTGTGCTTTAACGGTTCTCGCGGCGGTCGTTCACCGCGATCCGGCGCGCCAAAAAATCGTCGTTGACGCGGGCGCCGTCGCGCTTTCCAAAGATCGCGGCGCGGTCGAGTTTGATTCAACGTGCGGTTACGGAGGAGTTTATGATTTGGCGGGAATCGATTTAGACTTGCGGGTCGAATCGCTTTCGCAGGAACACGGAGAAATTTCGGTGGCGAACGCGCAAGTTTTTAACAATCTAAAAGTCGGTTCGCGTGTCCGAATTTTAGCAAATCATTCGTGCCTGACCGCGCTTCAACATTCGCATTATCACATTCTCGACGACGGCAAAATTGTTGACCGATGGGAAATCAACCGCGGCTGGTGAATGAATTAAATATACCGAATCTGATTCATCATTTCGTCAGCAGTTGTGTAATTCAAAATTTCTAAAAGTCTTTGCATCATTTCATTAGGCAACCGCCGGACTGCAATTATAATTCCGCAATGAGTTTTATTCTGCTCAAAATACTCTTTGGCTAATTTTTCAAAATCTACGCGATTATGTGTGAGCAAAACTCGCTTTTGATTAACGGCAAATTCGAGTTGCGCGGCATCATTTTCACCCAAATTCTTTGCTTCAAGAGTTGTTAAAACCGAAAAACCACGCGCCCGAATCAAATCGGCAATTAAATCACTAACATCTTCGTCGTGGTAAAGCTCAATAAAAATTTCGCTCATTTGTTCAGAGGCAACGGTGTGTTTTCTTCAACGCGGTTTTTGAGAATATATTCGTTGATTTGTTCGGTGTGGTCGCTGTAATAACTCAAAGCCGCAAAAATCTGTGCTAAATTCAAATGCGTCAGATGGGTCGGAATTTCTTCCGGCGCAATACCCAAACGATACAGTTCAACAATCGCCCGCACAGGTGTTCGTGTATCTTTGATAATCGGTTCACCGCTTAAAATTGATTCGTCGTTCGTAATATAAAAATTTTCGGTTGCAACTATCATATTCTTATTGTTTCGCGATCTTCACGACAAATTCAATCAAATCACCAATCGGACTCTTTTGCCACATCGCCGTGAGAAAAGCGTAAGTGTAACGCACATTTATCCAACGCGCTTTCCAGTTTTCTTTTTTGAATAATGCTTCAAAATATTCTTCTTGCCAATCGGCAACTAGCGGTGTGAAAACTTCTTTATTGTTCTTCTTAGAAAAACAAAATTCTGAAAATGAGTTTAAAAAAGAACTTGGTGAAGTAAGAACATTGTTTCCAAATTTTTGCCAAATCCAATTTACAACCCAAATGAAATAGCTAAACAAAAGTGTGTAATAGATTATCACGATAACTCCATGGTCATC
Source organism: Pyrinomonadales bacterium (assembly GCA_038330465.1). Lineage (GTDB taxonomy): Bacteria > Acidobacteriota > Blastocatellia > Pyrinomonadales > Pyrinomonadaceae > JAFDVJ01. The sequence continues at coordinate 7,157 of JBBQOA010000019.1, read as the reverse complement.
ACGAAATCTTTGAAACAAGTAATCTTTTATTTCAGAAAGCAAACTTGTTCCCAAGAATAATATTGCCAATCTTGGCAATAAATCACCAATTGTAACTGAATTAAGATTTCTTATTACATTACCTAAACGCTTTGACAACATTTTAGTTAACTCATCCCCAAACCAATTCGGAATTGAAAAATTCTTTTGCTTTCAGGTTTGTTTGATAAACTCTTTCGCCCAAACCTGTTGCCGAGTATTTGCGGCGCGGAATGCCGATTTCGGGCATTGTGCGCGGTTCTTCGCGCGATTCGGTGTAGCCTTTGTCGCCCATTCGTTGAAGCGTCACGTAAATTGTTCCGCGTTTGAGTTCGCCTTCCGAGGCTTCGACCATTTCAAGCCCGAACATTTCGCCTTTCGCAATCAACAGTTCTAAAATTTTAAATTCTTTTCGGGAAAGTTTTGGAAATTCATTCGTTTGACGCATAGTTTATCCACTCTTACAAAATGTATTGTCGAGTCTTACTTTAAGTCAGACAAATTGTTTTGTCAAGAGTTTTTTTGTGAGTTATAAGATTTTCAGTTCTTTCAAAGCCTCGATCGTCGGCAAATTTTCCTGCCAGAACCAATCTTCGCGGACGAAAAAGCCTTCGATGACTTTTGAATAAAATGTGCCGTCGGTGTTTGCTACTCGATAAAATCCGTCGGCTGCAAGTTCGTAAAATTCGGCGCGTTTTTGTTCGTAATCAATCAGCCAATATTCGTGCACTCCGGCAGATTCGTATTCGACAAATTTTTCGCCGCGGTCGCGTCCGATGCTTTCCGGGGAAATGACTTCAACAACCAAATCAGCCGCGCCGTTTAAAAATGTCGGTTCAATGAGATGCTTTCTTTCACGGCTGACAAAAAGCAAATCAGGCTCGCGTCCGCGCTTTTCGGCTTCGAGTTTCATCGCAAACGGGGCAATAAATACATCGCCTAAATTTTTGCTTCTGACATAAATCCCCAAAACTTGTGCCAAAAATAAAACTATTTCCTGATGTCTTGTTGATGCCGAATACATAGTAATTACCTCGCCGTCAATCCATTCCGCCCAACTGTCTTCGCCGCCAAATTGCAAAAATTCTTCAAACGTCATTCGCGGCAGAGAGTTTTCAGTTTCTTTTTTCGGCGTTTCGGTTAATTCTAAAATCGCACTCATAATTTTCTCCAAACAAAATTTGATCCGGCTAACTTTCTGTATCAAACACTTTGCGCCATTCGGGGGCGATCTGTTCGAGAACTTTGCAGTCGCAAAAACCGCCGTTGCGTTGGAGCCAAGCGCTTAATTTCGGAAAGTTCAGACGGTTTTCCATCATATACTGCATCGAAAACCGCAAAGTGTGATTGCATTCTTCGCGTTCGAGTTTCCTTTCGAGAAAGTCGAAAAGGTCTTCGATGTCTTCCTGTCCGGTCGGCATTGAGTTTAAAAATTCTTCAAGCTCGACATTGGTCATCTGCGCTAGATTATCGATCTCTCTTTTTCGTAAAATTGCCATAACTTTATTATTTGTTTGGCGACCAATTTTTTGCAAGCGACAAACCCAAAAGCGCGAGCAGAATAAGCCAGCCGAAGAATTTGATGACGGATTCAAGCGGAATTTTCAACCTTTCAAGCCACGCCAATTCGCTGAGAAAATCTTCCAAATATTCGGCAAACCAAATCCACAAAATTGGAAATGTCGCCCTATAAATCACCATCCAAACAGCGCCCGAGATATTTCCGGCAGTCAATCGTCCGGCGAAATAAATCTCCGACACAAGATAAATTGCCAAAACCGCGAGCGACAAGCGTTTGTGCCAATCCCAGACAAAAATCTTACCGAAAACAGGACTTTGTTGAAAATTATTCTTTCTTTTCCGCATTTCGTAATTCCTCTGCTTCTTTTTTTCTTTTGATTCCTTCGCGTCCGTCGTAAGTGATGAATTTCGGCAGAAAAATCGCTAACGCGATCGTTCCGACAACCGTTAAAACGCCGCCCGCGATAATGGAAGTTTTGACGCTCGAAAAATGCGCAACAATTCCCGCTTCGGCATCGCCGAGCATCGGTCCGGTCAGAAAACTGATCATTTCGATGCCGGCTAATCTGCCGCGCAGATGATCGGGAATCGTTTGATTCCAGACCGTCATCCGAAAAATTCCGCTGATCATATCAAAAAATCCCGCCATCGCCAGAAAAAACAGCGCGAGATAAAGATTGTTTGAAAACCCGAAAAAGATTATCGCGACGCCCCACATTCCCGCCGCTAGCGTGATCGCCAAACCGTGTCGATGAACCCATTGCGCCCAGCCCGAAGTAAACGTTGCGATCAACGAACCGACGGCAATTGCCGAATAAAAAAAGCCGACCGAGCTTGCCCCGAAAGAAATTGCCAACGCCGGAAAAAGCGCTTTCGGCATTCCGAAAAGCATCGCGTTGATGTCAATCAGATACGTTCCCAAAAGTTCCTGCCGGCTCATCGCATAACGAAAACCTTTTTTGATCGATGCAAAACTGACGGCATCGGCATTTTCGGGCGGCGGCACGGCTTGAATCAGCCAAACCGCCGCGAGCGAGGCGGCAAAGGTTACGAAATCAATCGCGAACGCGAGTTTTGCGCCGAATTGCGCGGCGATCAAACCGCCTAAAATCGGACTGATAATCGCGCCGAAATTATATCGGATCGAATTAAGCGCGGCGGCAGCCGTCATATATTCGGCGGGCAGAATACGCGGGATCAAGGCTTCGAACGAAGGTCTCTGCAAACCCGCCAATCCGGCGTGAAGCCCGACCGCGACAAACAAAATCCAGATTTGCGGATTCGGCAAAAGCGCGTTTCCGAGCAAGATCGCGGTCGTGATGGTTTGCCCGATCTCGGTCACGCGGAGCATTTTTCGGCGGTCAATCGCGTCCGCCAGCGCGCCGCCGAGAAACGCCAGACCGAACATCGGCACAAATTCGGCGACGCCCAACAATCCGACATAAAGATTCGATTGCGTCAACTGATACATCTGCACCGGAACGACCACGAAAGTCATCATCGTTCCGAAAAACGAGATCAATTGACCGAAAAAAAGCAGACGAAAATCGCGTGAAATTTTAAGAGGCGTAATGTCTAATAACATAAATGACTCACTTCAGTAGGTGAGCAGAAGTATCGAATTATTTTGTTTTCGCGGCGGAGCTCACGATTTAATTGTTAGTGGTTTTATTATAAATTTAAGCTCCAAACGTCTTTCACAAAATATCTCGCCATAGCGGCGTACGGAGCTTCGTCACTGATCATATTCTGCAATTCCAGCTTCACCGAATCACGAATTTGCTGCGGTGTTTTGGCAGATTCAAAGACTAATTTAAAGGTTTCTAATTTTTTATATTCTCTGTAACGCTGTTTGCAAAGCGTTTCGCGGTTTAAGCCTAAATCCTCCTTCGCCGCTCTGAAGGCATTCTGACATTCTTGCGTTTCGTTTCGTGCAGCGATTCGAAGTTCTCTCAGTTCGGTGCCGACTTCGAGAACTTCCCATTTGAAAAACGGTTCGGGATCAAACATATACGGGTCAATGAGATGCGGTTTTTCCTGTTCGCAGGCGCTCTTGAAATCGGCATAGGGAAATCCGTCGGTATCATTGAGTGGGTCGGGAAATAAAAGATGCGCAATCAACGCTTTTTCGGCATCAACGGGTTCATTCGCCGGAAGATTTTGCGGCGGCGCCAATTCCGTCCCCTGTTTCTCAAACTTATCGCTTTTATAAACCTGATTGCAAATTTGACACGAATAACTGTAATTATCGTAACAATAAGCCAGCCACCAATATTTACTCTTCGGGCGAAAATGCTCGACATCGCCGTGTGCCACAACTTCCGTTGGCGTTTCGCAATACGCGCATTTTCCGTTTGATTCAACCTTTAATTGGTCTTTTGCTTTTTTCCAGTAATCGCTTTTGAACTCAAATGTTCCGCTATAAAACTGCTTCAAAAGCGCGGTCGCTTTTTCTTTTCGCCGCGCGCCGCGAAGTCCGACGGCGATGGCTTGCGCGGTTCGTGTTCGGCTTAGTTGAATCATTGCGAATTCCTCCAAAATTCATTTGTTCAGCAATGCTTTTTGAATTTCCTCAAGCAAGTCCATCTGTCGCTGTTCTTGCGGAAAATAATCCGAGGTCGGCAAAGATTCAATTTCGGTTCTGACCTCTGAAAGTTCTTTCTCTTCGGTTAACGAAAGTGCGGATTTAGAACTCAAATTACGATATTTATTTTTAATTTCCTCAACCTTCAATGAATCGGAACTTTCAAGCCCAAAAATCGGACTGACTAATAATTGCTGAAGTTTCAAATCACGCGGCGCGCCTTGAAATTGTGTCAGAGTCGGCGCGCTCGTCGGTTCTTCGCGCCGGAGCATAAACAATTCGCCTTCGCCTGCCTGATGAACCGTGATTGCCGAATGAGTCGTCGCAATAATTTGAAAATTCGGTAATTTTTCCGTCAAAAAATCTACTAATTTGCGTTTCCAAAGCGGATGCAAATGCAAATCAATTTCATCGATCAACAAAAGTCCGCGAGCTTGGAAAGGATTTTTATGATCTTGGAACGTCGAAGTGATGCGGTAGAGCAAGTCACTGCACCAAGCGATCACATTTTGATAACCGTCGCTCAGCGCCGACAATGGCAAAATACCGTCAACCGTTTTGAAGAGCAATTGCCGATTGGCTTTATCAATTTCGTAAAAATCAACTCCGGGCAGTAAACCTTTCAAAGCGGAACTGATAAGTTCAATGCCTTCACCCGAAGTTTGATAATCCAAATCCATCGCCCATTGTTCCAGAGAATTTAAGATCGCATCAGACAAAAACAAAGTGGCAACACAGTTTGCCCGCGGATTGCGAAAGGGCGTGTTGTTTAAATTCGACAGACTTTTATCGTTACTGAAACGACGCGAAACACCGTAACCGATAGTCAAATAGCTTCGGTTCGTGTGCGAAAGCGCTTCGTCCAAAACATTGAGCGTTTCCCGATTATGTTCAAAGGTTTCCTTCAAAAGCGCGCCGCGATTGAGCCTTAAATCAATCGCGCGACTTTCGCCTTTTTTATTCTCAAAATCCGCATGGATCAAACATTCCGATTCACCGTTGCGAATCCACGAATCCGGATTTCCAAGCAATTCCGGCAGGGCTTCACTGCCGGCTAAAAGCAAGGCGATCGCACGTAAAATTGTGCTTTTGCCGCAACCGTTTTCGCCCAAAATAAATGTCCATTTGCGAACTTTGTCATCCTCTTTAACAAACGGCAACTCAAGATGTTTAATTGAACGAACATTCTCTAAAACGAGTCTTTGTAAAAACATATCGAACCTCTGTTTTGGTTTAAATGTAGATATTCTACACGAAAAAATCGAATCATAACATTTTTTTGTTCTTAATAGTTTTGAACATTTATGGCTTGACGTAATCCGTCCAACAAAACAGATACGTCGCGTAAAGATTGATAACAATGGATAAAATATACGCCAGCCATTCAGACCAAAGAATCTTTTTCGGGCTGTTTTCAAGTAAAACGACAAACATCCACGGCAGCAGGATCATCGCGTAACGATACCCGAATTGCCAGCCGCCCGGATTGCCGTGCGTCCAGAGCAGAAACGTGAGAACGCTGATCGCCATCCACGATGTATATTTTAAGATACTGTCGCGGGCGCCGAAACGAAACAAAAATATGATGAACGGACTGCTCCACCAGATCGCGCTGCCGAAACCGCCCGGCACCAAATAGGGAAAACCCGACACAATTCGCCACGGCGCGTAAAGCATTTCAGTAACATTTAGCGGAATATACCAGATCGAAAAGATGCCGTAGCGATACCAAGGCTCGCTTAAAACGCCCGGAATCCTTGCATAACCGAAATCTGTCAATGATCGAAAACGAACGTAATTGTAAGCAAGTGTCGATATTCCCAAGACAAACGGAACGACGCAAAACTTTGTTAAAGCGGCAAGCGCCGCGTTCCAGGTTTGAAGTTTGAGGTTGCGGATTCCGGATTTGGGAATTAACTTTTCTGTGTTCGGAACTTCGAACCTGACCAGCAGATACAGATACAGCGGCGCGGTTAAAATAATTTCCGTCCGATTGCCGAAAGCCAGCGCGAAAAACAAACCGGCAAGCAGCGGGCGGCGGCTAAACACTGTGAAATAGATCGCGCCGAGCTCGCCGAGCATCGCAAAACCCAAAGCTAATTGCCACGCGCCCGCCATCGAAAGATTTGTCCACATCCAGGTGCCGAACAAAATTCCGCCAACGAGCAAGATCCGCTTTTTCCATTCAAACTCGTATTGTTCGGCAATTTTTATCAGAAAAACACCGATCGCGCTTGCCGTCAAAGCCGCGATCAAAGCGGCGGGCATTTCGTCGATGATCCCGATCAATTTGAAAAAAGCGAACGGCACGATGGTCAGCACGCTTCCCAACGGAAACGCCGAATACCATTTGCCGTCAAAAGGCACAAATTCATTGACCCAACTCGGCGGTTTTTCGTGAAAAGCGATCGCGCCGCGCAGCATATTGTCAGCTACCCGGAAGGTGTAATCGTAATAAAACTGCGGGTTTGGATTGCTGTAATAATAAATCAGAAACGTTGCGGCAATCAGAACAAGAATCAATATTTTGATGTTCGGCAATCTGTTGTTGGTCTTTTCTGCTTCTCCTTTCATCGTTTTCGATAGTGTAGATTTTTCAAACTCCGACATTTTCGGTAAATTCGTTTTTATTGAATCAATTTTTTCGCCTCGTCAATCGCTTCCGCTAAATCCGTGATCTGCCCGTCAAGCTGTTTTTCATAAACGGCGTCAAGGATATTTTTAAATACGGGCGATGGATTTAAGCCGAGCTCGATGAGATGTCTGCCCATCAAGATCGCCGGCGGGGCTTTTCTTTCGATATTCAATTCCCGAACCTTTTCGATGAACCATTCCTGCGCTTCCGCCTTAAACCATTTTTCTTTCGGCAGCCATTCGGGATTGCGTCCCAAGCTGTCGGCTTTGGCGACGCGGTACAAAAGATCCGGCTCGACCTTGCGCGCCAATCGCCGAAACGCGCCGTCGCCAGGTTTCGATTTATAAAACATTCCGGGCGTCAGATGATAGCGGACGAGTTGGACGATCTGACCGCGCA
>JBBQOA010000018.1:0-17250 GCA_038330465.1 Pyrinomonadales bacterium | reverse complement strand
CATTGCCGTTCGCCGTCACCAATCCAAGTCCTGTTACTACTACACGACGTTTCATATTTTAATTGATAATTGAAAATGGATAATTGATAATTTTAATGACTTAAAGCATTATCCATTATCCATTATCCATTTTTCATTAATTAGCTTTATGTTGTTCGACGTATGCGTAAGCGTCGCGGACGCTTTGGATTTTTTCCGCATCTTCGTCGGGAATTTCGATATCGAATTCTTCCTCAAAACGCATCACGAGCTCGACCAGATCCAATGAATCTGCCCCCAAGTCTTCGATGAAACGGGCATTTTCCGTAACTTCCGCCTCATCGACACCTAATTCGTCAACAATAATTTGTTTAATTTTATCCTGAACTTCTGACATATTTTCTCCTGTTTGTTTTATAAAGATTGTAATGTATTTCTTAAACTTTCCGTATTTTCGACGTTCAAACAGCGAACGTCCCGACTGATTTGGCGAACCAAACCCGACAAAACTTTTCCGGCGCCGATTTCGATAAATGTTTCGACCTCTTCCGCCAACAATGTCTCGACCGATTGTGCCCAACGAACGGGCGAAGAAACCTGCTCGATCAAAGCTGTACGGGCGCGTTCGCCCTTTGCATTGGCGTCGGCGGAAACATTTTCGATGATCGGAAACCTCAGATCCGCAAATTCGATCGCGGCTAAATCTTCGGCTAAACGCTCTTGCGCCGAAAACATCAGATCGCAGTGAAATGGCGCGGAAACATTTAGCTTGATCGCCCGTTTCGCGCCGCGTTCCTTTAATAATTCGATCGCGCGGTCAACCGCTTCGGTGTTTCCGGCAATGACGATCTGCGCGGGCGAATTGATATTCGCCGGCGAACAAATTTCACCCTCACGCGCTTCTTCACAAGCAACTTCGACCGTTTCAAGCGGTAAACCGAGGATCGCCGCCATTGCGCCGACGCCGACCGGCACGGCTTCCTGCATATAACTGCCGCGTTTTCTGACAGTTCGCACTGCGTCGGCAAAGCTTAAGGCGCCTGCCGCGACCAACGCCGAATATTCGCCCAAACTATGTCCGGCAACAAAATCGGGTTCCGGATAATCGGACTCGCGCATCGCCATCCAGGTAGCGATCGAGGTTGTCAAGATCGCGGGCTGGGTGTTCGTCGTCAAAGCCAGATCTTCCGGCGTGCCGCTAAAACACATTTCGGATAGTTTGAATCCGAGCGCATCGTCAGCTTCATCGAAAATCAACCGCGAGACCGGAAAATTATCGAATAGATCCTTGCCCATTCCAACCGATTGCGAACCTTGTCCCGGAAAAATATATGCGATTTTTGCCATTATCTAAAATCTGATTATCGTTCCGCCCCACGTTACGCCGCCGCCGAAAGCTGTCAACAAAACAAGGCTGCCTTCTTTGATTTTGCCTGATTGAATACATTCGTCCATCGCGATCGGAATCGAAGCCGACGAAGTATTGCCGTGAAAGGCAATGTTCGAATAAACTTTTTCTTCCGGCACTTTCAAACGCGAGGCGACCGCATCCGTAATTCTTTGATTTGCCTGATGCGGAATGACGATATCAACATCGTCAACCGTATAGCCCGTTTTATCAAGCATTTCCTTGGAAATATCCGCCATCGAACGAACCGCGACCTTGAAAAGTTCATTGCCCTTCATCTTGAAGAAATGTTCGCGATTGTCGATCGTTTCATGCGTCGTGCCGAGTTTCGTCCCGCCGCCGGGCGCGTAAAGCTGTTCTTCATAGCGTCCGTCGGAACGAATCTTGGTCGCTAAAATTCCTTTTCCTTCGGGCACCGGACCAAGCACCGCCGCGCCGGCGCCGTCGCCGAAGATGACGCATGTTCCGCGGTCGGTATAATCAACGTATTTCGTCAAAACTTCGGCGCCGATGACGAGCGCATAACGGATCTGTCCGGTGCGGATCATCGATTCGACCATCGTGATTCCGTATAGAAATCCCGAACAAGCCGCAAAAATATCCATTCCCGCCGCGTTGACCGCGCCAATCTGTGCCTGAATCAAAGCGCCGGTTGAAGGCATTATCTGATCGGGCGTCGTCGTCGCGCAGATGATGATATCAATATCTTCTGGTTTTAGTCCGGCGCGTTCAATGGCGATCTTCGCCGCCTTGGTGCCGAATTGCGAAGTGTATTCGTTTTCAGCGGCTTTGTGGCGTTGCTTGATGCCGGTGCGCGTAGTTATCCAATCATCGCTGGTTTCAACGATCTTTTCCAAATCGGCATTCGTTAAAATACCTTCAGGATAAGAGTGTCCCATTCCGATGATGCCTGCGTTTTGTGTCATTTATTGATTTTGGATTTCGGCTTTCGGCTTTCGGCTTTTATAAACTATTCCGAAATCCAAATGCCGAAACCGCAAATTATTTTACTCCGATTCTTTGACATCTAAAATCTGGCGACCTTTATAGACACCCGTTTTAGGATCAATACGATGCGGAACTTTCGGTTCGCCCGAATCTTTGTCTAAATAAAACTGCGGCACGGTCAGCGCATCGTGAGCGCGGCGTTGGCGTGTTCGTGAATGGGAATGTCTTCGTTTTGGATTTGGCATTATTTACTCCTGATCGGCTGTGCCGAATTAAAATTGTCGGCTTTGCCGAATAACAAATTACAGATAACAAATTGCAGATTAATTGATAATCTGCAATTTGTAATTTGTAATCGAAAAAAATTATTTTAAATTTTTGAGCACGTCCCAGCGCGGGTCGCTCTCTTTTTCTTTACATTTACAATCTATCAAATTTCGGTTTGCGCCGCATTTTTCGCACAAACCTTTGCAATGTTCTTTGCAAAAAACCTGCTCCGGCAAGTTTAACAAAATCTGCTCGCGGACGAGTTCGGTCAAATCAATCTTATCACCTTCAAAGACCGAAACGTCCAGATCTTGGGCGGTCAATTCCGCTTCTTTGGCTTGCGTATAATTTTCCGCCGTCACAAAAACCGCTTTAAACGGAAATTCCAATTTCTGTTCGATCGTTTGCAAACAGCGCGTGCATTCGACTTCGATCTCCGCCGCGAGCGTCGCGTCAATTTCCGTCTGCGCAATCCGCCTGGTCAATTCCCCTTTGAGGTTGACCGTATTTTTCAATTTCGCGTCACCGCTTTCCAGTTCGATCGCCGCCGGTAAAAGCGAATATTCAAACGAGTGCGGCGAGCTTTTCAATGTGATTAAATCAATAATCATCCCAACAGAATAAACCTTCATTTCAAACTGCGCAAAACGCAAAGGATTTATTATAGCTTTTGTAGAATTTGTGTCAAACAGCGGGAAAGTTCCGGGTTCGCGGGTTTCAGGTTTCAAGCTCGCTTTCCGAACCGATCGCTGCATCGAGATTCGCAAAACCTTTTTCTTTCAGGATGCCGGATAAACCTTGATTTATTTCCCGCGCAAAGCCAATTCCCTGATAAACAAAACCCGTATAAGATTGCACGAGAGAGGCGCCCGCCGCGATCTTCGCAAACGCATCCGCCGCCGTGAAGATTCCGCCGACGCCGATGAGCGGCAGTTTCCCGTTTGAATATCGATAGATCTTTTTGATAACTTCGTTCGAACTTTGCTGCAAAGGTTTGCCGCTCAAACCGCCGCTTTCATTAATATCGGTTTTCAGATTTTCTCTCGAAACGGTCGTATTCGTCGCAATAATTCCCGCGAGATCAAGCCGCCCGGCAATATCGACGATCGCTTCGATCTCCGATTCACTCAAATCCGGCGCGATCTTGACGAGCAGAGGTTTCGCGGAAAGTTCCCGGTTTCTTTTCTGCAATGCGCTCAAAAGCTCTTCTAAATTCTCGGCTTTTTGCAGTTCGCGCAGGGTCGGCGTATTTGGACTCGAAACATTAACCGCAATATAATCGGCAACTTCGTGCGCCAATTCAAAACTCTGTAAATAATTTTCGATCGCCGCCTCGTTCGGAACGTCTTTATTTTTACCGATATTGACGCCCAAAATGCAGTTGGGTTTGATTTTCCGTAATCTTTCGACGATTTTCGCCGCGCCTTGATTGTTAAACCCGAGCCGATTGATCAACGCCTGATCTTCGGGCACGCGAAAAAGTCTCGGTTTCTCGTTTCCCGACTGCGGGTTGAACGTGACCGTGCCGACTTCCGCAAATCCGAATCCAAGCGCGGCAAGCTGATTGACGACGACGCCGTTTTTGTCGAATCCGGCGGCGATTCCCAATGGATTTTTAAAATTTAAACCGAATCTTTCGAGTTTGCCGAACGGTTCACTTCGGGCAAATCGTTCGGCGACAAACCTTTGCGCGAGCTTTGAACCGAGACCGATCTTCAGCGCTTCGATGCCGAATTCGTGCGCCGTTTCGGGCGAAATCTTAAAAAGAATCGGGCGAATGAGTTTTTCGTATATTTTCGACATCGGCGGCTCAATTGAAACCAGAATGATAGATGTTAAATGATATTTATGAAAACTTGAAACTTGAAACTTGAAACTTGAAACTTAAGGGTGTTACGATTTGCCGTGAACTTATGGCAGATCAATACGGATTAGTCGAAAAATCGAAAATAATGGACGCGGCGCGGATCAAACGCGCTATTTCGCGGCTTGCCTCGGAAATTGTCGAGGAAAATCACGGCGCCGATGATTTATATATCGTCGGAATCCGGCGGCGCGGCGTCCCAATCGCGGAAAGTATTGTCTCGAAGATCGAACAACTCGAAGGCGAACGCCCGCTTTACGGCATTATTGACATCACGCTTTACCGCGATGATCTTTCAACCGTCGGTGCCAATCCGATCGTCAACCGCACGGAACTTACTGCCGACATTGAGAATAAAAAAATCATTTTGGTGGACGACGTGCTTTACACCGGCAGAACGATTCGCGCCGCGCTCGATCAACTGATGGATTTTGGTCGCCCGAACCGCGTCCAGCTCGCCGTTTTGATTGATCGCGGCAAGGAACACCGCGAGCTCCCGATTCAGGCTGATTACATCGGCAAAACCGTCCCGACCAAAAAGAGCGAGATCATCAAAGTAATGCTCAAAGAATACGACAACGAAGAAGCCGTCTGGATCTATGAAAAACCGTCTGAATAATTTTCAAAGCAAGGTTAAATGCCTTGCTTTTTTTGTCACTTGAATTATGGACAAACCATTCCGCCGCCGAGATCTGCTTGGAATCCGCAATCTTTCCGCCGAGGAAATTGTCGGGATCCTGAATACTGCCGAAAATTTCCGCGAGATCAATCAGCGCGAGATCAAAAAAGTTCCGACCTTGCGCGGCAAAACCATCATCAATCTTTTTTTCGAGAATTCGACGCGCACGCGCACCAGTTTTGAACTTGCCGCGAAACGTCTGTCGGCGGACGCGGTCAATATTTCGGTTTCATCATCGTCGGTCACGAAAGGCGAAACGCTTGTTGACACCGCGCTCAATCTCGACGCGATGGATCCCGATTGCATCGTCGTCCGCCATTCGAGCGCGGGCGTGCCGCATCAACTCGCGAAAGTTTCAAGAGCGGCGATCGTCAATGCCGGCGACGGCGCGAACGAACATCCGACGCAAGCACTTCTCGATGCGATGACGATCCGCGAACATAAGGGCAAGATCGAAGGCTTGGAGGTCGCGATCATCGGCGACATTCTGCATTCGCGCGTCGCGCGTTCGAACATTCATCTTTTAACAAAACTCGGCGCAAAGGTCCGCGTCGCCGGACCGAAAACGCTCGTCCCGAATGATTTCGCGCACCTTGTCGAAAAAGATCTGCAGGTTTGCCCGCACATCGAAGAAGCGATCGAAGGCGCCGACGTCGTGATGATCCTGCGAATCCAGCGCGAACGGCAGGATTCCGCCTATTTTCCGACGCTCAGAGAATATTCGATCCATTACGGATTGACGAACGAAAGATTAGACCTCGCGCGCAAAGATGCGATCGTTTTGCATCCCGGACCGATGAATCGCGGGATCGAGATCTCGTCCGACGTTGCCGACAGCTCGCGCAGTTTGATCCTCGATCAAGTAAAATACGGCGTCGCGGTGCGAATGGCGGTTTTGTATCTCGCGACCGGCGGCACGGCAAGTCCCGCATAATTTACCCGAATCGAACCGCCCGGAAAAGCATTTTTGTTGAATCTCGATCGATCGTTTATTGGATATGGCTGACTATTTACATCTTTTAAACACCAAACTCGTCAAAGAGATCGTCGCGATGAGCAATGAAGAACTTTGGGAATTCCTGCTCAGCCGGATAGAGCAGATCAAAGCGGTCGGCGATAATTATAAGTTTGAATCGTGGCTTTTTATTTGTCTGGATATGAGTTTCGATTTGTTTCAAAAACGTTTTCTTGAATCGGTTGAAGAAGATTTTTCCCGCACCGATCTGAACTACACGCTGATTCTCGATTTTGCGCTTGAAGGTAAAAAAATACAGCTCGATTATTTCGGCGTCAGCGGATTTTACGACGCGCCGGATTCGTGCAATCTGCCGACTTCCGATGGTTTAATGCCCGAACTCGACGAAGATTCGGACGTGCTCCAAAATAAAAAAGATTTCTATCTGATCGAAGCCCGACATCTCGAAAAAATTATCAAAACAATGGAAGCCAACCTCGACAAACTGACCGTCAACACGCCCGAAGATCTCGACATAATTAAAGCCATGCGCGAAAAATGCGCCGCCGATGAAAATTACAAGGTCGCCTATATCTTTAACGAATGGTAATCGAATGAATTTGAATGTTACACGCAAAAGCAAAACGACCTTTCACTACTTATCAATAATTTCAAATGTCATAAATAACTTTTGTGATCTTCGCTTTCCGACGATCAGGAAAACTTCCGTTTTATGCAAACCACAATTCTTCCTGTAAAATACAATCAAAGGAAACCGTCACTTTGTTTTGCACGATGTTAGGTTCAATGATTTCGGCGCATACATTTAGGAACCTGTATAAATTAACTTGTAACGATAGTTTAGGGGCGTGTCTGTGACCGCTGTTTGAACGGGCAACGCGGTCACAGACCGCTACTAAACGATCAAGTTTTTTTAACTGTTATAATTTATTTTTTTCATGTTCCTTACTAAAATACTCAGTTGATTTTGCTGATGGAAAATGATAATCAAACAATCAATGCGGTTCGGATCGGGACTTTGCGGATGCCTTCGGTAATCGGTCTGATTGTCAGTCTGATCGGGCTGATAATTGTTTGCGAGTGGGCGTTCGGGATCAAGATAGTCGCGCGGCTTTCGCCGACCGATTCGTCGATGAAGATCAACACGAGCATTGTTTTTCTGTTGTTCGGTCTCAGTTTACTCATTCAGCAATCAGAAAACTTCTTTGTTCAGACGCTTGCCAAAGCGGCGGCGGCATTTGGGCTGATCATTGCCGCTTTGTCTCTTTCGCAATATATTTTTCATATTAATTTGGGGATCGATGAAATCTTGTTTCGTGACAATCCGAATCCGGACATTACTTCGAGTCCGGGCAGAATGTCGCCCTTCGTCGCCTTTAATTTTCTGGTCTCCGGAACTGCCTTGCTGCTGTGGAGAAAAACCGGCGAAAACAACATTCGTCCCGCCGAATATTTCGGAATCGCGGGGCTGATCATTCCGGTCATCGTCACATTCGGTTATCTTTTCAGCGCGAGTTCGCTGTACAGTTTTACGTCCGTCACGGGCGTTGCCTTGATCACCGCGATTCTTTTTCTGATTCTCCAAACCGGAATTTTAGCGGTTCGCAGCGAGCGCGGCATCACGACGATCCTTTTGAGCCGGACACGCGGCGGTTTTGTTTTACGGTTTCTGCTGCCGACGAGTTTGATCGCCATTATTTTGGTCGATTGGATAAGTGTGCGAGCTTCGCGGGCAGGAATTATTTCAGAAACCCTGGTCGTGCCGCTCGGAACGATTGCCAGCGGTTCGATCATCGCGCTGTTGATTTGGCGCAGCGCAAAGCTCTTGTATGACGTGGACATCAAGGAAAAACAATCTTTTGCCGAAATGCAGGCTGCCTATCAAACGGCGGAAGAAGCCAACCGCGCCAAAGATGAATTTATCTCGGTCGTTTCGCACGAACTCCGGACACCGCTCAATGCCATTCTCGGCTGGGTGCGGATCATCAAAACCAATCCGGACGAAGAAAATATGCGCCGCGCCGTTGACGTGATCCGTCGGCAAAGCGAAACCCAACTGCAATTGGTTGAGGATTTGCTTGATACTTCGCGAATTCTTTCCGGAAAGATGCGGCTTGAAATTCAGCCTCTGCAAATCGAAACCGTGATCGCCACTGCGATCGAAACCATTCGTCCGGCGGCGGCGGCAAAGCATATCGAACTGATCGTCGAAAAATCAAACGAATTACAAAATCTGCCGGGCGACGACGATCGTTTATTGCAGGTTTTTTGGAATCTGCTTTCAAACGCCGTCAAATTCACGCCGAAAGACGGAGTTATCAAGATCCATTTGGAGCAAACGGCTTCAAATATTCAAATCAAAGTTGCCGACACGGGCGAAGGCATCGAATCCACAATACTGCCGTTTATTTTCGACCGTTTCCGGCAAGCCGACAACACGACTTCGAGACGCAGCAGCGGTTTGGGCTTAGGCTTGTCGCTCGTCCGAAATATCGTCGAACTCCACGGCGGAGATGTCACCGCCAAGAGCGACGGAATCGGCAAAGGCGCGATCTTCACGGTTCGTTTGCCAATCGGAGATGCATCATAAATAATGTAAATTCGTTTGCCGAAAAACTTATGAACGAAAAAACCGTCACGCTTTATCGCCCGACCGGAAAAAACGAACTCGCGCTGATCGAGGCGAGCGGTTTCACCGAATTTCCGCCGCGTCTCGCCGAACAACCGATCTTTTATCCGGTCACGAACGAAGCCTACGCCGCGCAGATCGCCCGCGATTGGAACGCCAAATACAACGCTGACCGACTCGGTTTTGTGACACGCTTTGAAGTCCGCAAAAGTTTTCTCGACAACTACGAAACAAAAATCGTCGGCGGCGCGGCGCACGAAGAATACTGGATCCCGGCGGAAGACTTGGAAGAATTTAACCGCAATATCGTTGGAAAGATCGAAGTTATCGCGGAATTTAGAAGCGAATAAATATGAGCAATCAGTCGCTAGACGAAGTTAAAATAGGGCAGAGAATACAATCGGCTTTTGAGGAAACAGTTGAAACCGTGCCGGTCGCCGAAGAGATTGCTTTTCATCTGACCGATTGGCTTGCCGATTTGAATGATTTGAATGCTATTTATTCAAACATCGAAAATGTCACCAACAATGAAATAACGGATTTTCTATACAGATTTTTGGCGCACGTCCCGAATCATTTGAACGCGGCTTACAAATTAAGCGGATTTGGGAAAATCGAAGATATTTTTAACACGGGAATTTTTGAAGATTAATAATGAAACTCTTAATTGCAAACGGTCATTTGATTGACCCGCTCGGACAGGAAAATACAGGAATGAATGTTTTGATCGAGGACGGGCGCGTCGTCGCGTGGCTCCGGCAAAACGAAACGGCGCCCGCAGACGCGGAAGTTTTTGACGCTTCGGGTCTGCTCGTCGCGCCGGGATTTATCGATCTCCACGTTCATCTGCGCGAGCCCGGTCAGGAACATAAGGAAACGATCGCTTCGGGCGCGGCGGCGGCGGTCGCGGGCGGCTGGACGAGCGTTTGCCCGATGCCGAACACGCAGCCGATCAATGACAACGCGGCGATCACGCGTTATATGATCGAACAAGCAGAACGCGCGGGACTCGCGAATATCTTTCCGGTCGGCGCGATCACCAAGGAATCGGGCGGACACGAATTAGCTGAAATGGGCGAAATGAAAGCGGCGGGCGCGGTCGCCGTCTCTGACGACGGGCGTCCCGTGCCGAATGCCGGACTGATGCGCCGCGCGATGCAGTATGCGAAAGATTTTGATTTGCCGGTCGTCGATCATTGCGAAGACAAATCCTTATCGTCGGGCGGCGTCATGCACGAAGGAAAATTATCGCTGTTGCTCGGTTTGAAAGGAATGCCCGCCCTCGCGGAAGAAATTGACGCGGTGCGCGATATTTTGCTGGCAAAAGAAACCGGCGCTCATATTCACATCGCGCACATTTCGACGCGCGGCGCGATCGAAGCCATTCGGCGTGCTAAAAATGAAGGCATCCGCGTCACCTGCGAGGTCACGCCGCATCATTTTACGCTGACCGACAAGGCGGTCGAAGGCTACGACACGAATACCAAAATGTCGCCGCCGCTCAGAAGCGAAGACCATCTCGAAGCTATTTTAGAGGCGATCAAAGACGGCACGATCGACGCGATCGCGACCGATCACGCGCCGCATCATTCGGACGAAAAAGCGCTCGAATACGACCGCGCGCCGATGGGCATCACCGGACTCGAAACAGCGCTCGGGCTTGCCTTTAACGAACTTGTCCATAAAGGAATTATCGATCTCGTCAAATTGGTCGAGCTTTGTTCGGTCAATCCGGCGAAGATCTTCCGTCTCAAAGATCGCGGAACATTGAAAGTCGGTTCGATTGCCGATGTGACGATCATTGACCCAAATCTCGAATGGACTTACCGAAATTCGGATTCAAGATCGAAATCGAAAAACACGCCGTTCGATAATTGGAATTTCACGGGCGGCGCGATCGCGACAATCGTCGGCGGACGAATCGTTTATCAAAGATGAATCAATCCGACCAAATTACCGTTCTTTTGCGCGAATGGAGCGCGGGCGGCAAGCGCGAGGCGCTGGACGAGCTTTTGCCGCTTGTTTATCACGAATTACACAAACAAGCGCGGCGTTATTTGCGAAAGGAACGCGCCGACCACACGCTTCAAACGACGGCATTGATTCACGAGGCATATTTGAAACTGATTGACCAGCGAAGCGTCGAATGGCAAAGCCGGACGCATTTTTTTGCGATTGCCGCGCAGATGATGCGGCGGATCTTGGTTGACCACGCCCGCACAAGGCATCGCGATAAACGCGGCGGTGATGATGTCAAATTGCCTTTGGAAGAAGCGATGCTGATTGTCGTTGACGAAAGAAATGTTGATTTGATCGCACTCGATGAAGTTTTGACGCGCTTGGAAGCCGTTGACGAACAACAAGCACGGGTCGTCGAATTAAGGTATTTCAGCGGTCTCAGTCTTGAAGAAACCGCCGAAGCCCTGAAAATCTCCAGAGCGACGGCGGCACGCGATTGGGCAATGGCAAAGGCTTGGCTTCACCGCGAACTTACGCGGTGAAATTACGAATTATCAATTATCAATTACGAATGTTTTAGAAAACATCAATTCGTAATTCGTAATACTATGTAAACTAAATTTCTTAATACATTTGATTTCTTTGCTTCTTGGCGGCTTGGCGGGAAACAATTTCACCAAGCTTATTCAATGCCGCAAAAAAAATTCCCGCCAAGCCGCTAAGTCGCTAAGATAAGATTGTTAAAAACCATAATTTACAGAGTACTAGTTTGAAATTCGTCTTTTTTTAAAAAAACTATTGCTTTTTCAGCGTTCCCTGCGAAACGAGACCCGGAACCGGTAGTTCGACGAGAAAAATCACGTCTTTGCCTTCGTTTGAAAGAACGATGTCATAGTCATAAGCTTCATTTTCACCGACCACATGCATAACGCCCGTGCCGTCCGGATTGACCGTGTAAGTTCCGGTAAAGTCATCGCGGACGATGACGCCGTCGTAGCTGTGAACTTCGTGGTCGGTAAAACGTCCGCGTCCGTCAAAAGTGACGACCCCGACGCAGGTTGCATATGTCGTCCGATTTTGCACCGGATCAAAAAATGTCGCTTGCGCAAAGCTCGCATATCTGCCGTTCAAATCACGTTTTGAAAATGATTTTTGATCGGTTTCGTCACGAAAGAAAATATCTTTAACCATACTTTTCGGAAGTAAATCCGGCGCCGCTTTTTTCAAATTTTCACCCGGAAACTGGCAGGCAAAGACTTGCGAAATCCCCAAAAGACCGACCACAAACACAAGAGCGAACATAATTTTCAAATTTTTCATTTTTAATTTCTCCATTTATTTTTTTCTTAAAATTTCGGCGATTTTTTCGCCTTCAACTATTAGCGCGACAAACTTTTCAAAACCGTCTCAAAATATTTTCAAAAATCTAAAGTCGATGCTCGCACGAATTATTGACTGGAATTTAAAAGACGCATAAAGTATGCAAAACGAAATGGAAAAAGAGCGTTGGGAAAAAGCCAAAGATATTTTTGAGCAAGCGATGAAGATTGCTCCTGCGGCGCGTGTGAAATTTTTGGATGAAGTCTGTTTTGAAGACAAAACCGTCCGGCGCGAGGTCGAAGAATTATTGAATTCGTTTGACGAAACGGCAAGTTTTTTGGAGACGCCAGCCGTTTCGCTCAAACAGAACAAACTCGAAAACGGGCAGATTCTCGGTCATTACGAAATTCTTGAACCGATCGGCGCGGGCGGCATGGGCGAAGTTTTTCTGGCGAAAGATAGGCGGCTCAAACGCCGGGTCGCGCTCAAACTTCTGCCCGCCGAATTTACTGAAGATAAGGAAAAGCTTCTGCGGTTTGAACAGGAAGCCTTTGCAGCATCAACGCTTAATCATCCGAATATTCTGACGATTTACGAAATCGGTGCAATTGATGGCTTTAATTTTATCGCGACCGAATTTATTGACGGCGAAACCTTGCGCAAAAGAATCAAACGCAGCGATTTGACGTTTGAAGAAATCATCGAAATCGCCGTTCAAACCGTTTCGGCAATTTCCGACGCGCACGAAGCGGGACTCATCCACCGCGACATCAAGCCCGAAAATATTATGATTCGGCGCGATAATCTCGTCAAAGTGCTGGATTTCGGTCTGGCAAAAACCGTCAAGGCGTTTGACATCGAAGAAACCGACAAAACTCTCTTCAGCACCAAGCAAGGCGTAATTATGGGAACCGTTCGCTATATGTCGCCCGAACAAACTCGCGGAAAAGCGATTGATGCGCGTACGGATTTATGGAGCTTCGGCGTTGTTTTATATGAAATGATTGCCGGACGCGCGCCGTTTGAAGGCGAAACTTCGAGCGATGTGATTGCCGCGATCCTGACAACCAACCCTCAACCGCTGCCCGCCGAAACGCCCGCCGAATTAGAGCGCATAGTCAGCAAAACCTTGCGTCAAAATAAAGATGAACGCTACCAAACAGCAAAGGATTTGCTCGTTGATCTAAAAAATCTCAAACAAGATCTGGATTTTACGGAAAAACTCGAACGCGGCGGAAGCGGAAAGGTTTCAGGCGAACGAAAGACGTTTTTGCGCCGCAAAAATACAAATGAACAAGCCGCGAAAACCATTACATCTTCGAGCATCGAATATGTCAGATCGCACAAAATCCGCGCTGGCTTGGTTTTGATGATTTTGCTCGCCGGAGTTTCGGCAATCGGTTATTACTTTTTGCGTGAAAAACCGTCGGCGAAAAATCAAACGCCGGAAATTGCCAAAATCGATTCGCTCGCCGTTTTACCGTTTGAAAATTCAAATCAGGACACCGAATATTTGTCGGACGGCATCACCGAAAGTCTGATCAATGCGCTTTCAAATCTGCCGAACTTGCGCGTTATTTCCCGAAACACGGTTTTCGGTTTTAAAGGCTCGAAGGCAACGCCGCAGGAAATCGGCAAAACCTTGAATGTCCGAAGGGTTTTGACCGGAAAAGTTTCCCAAAACGGCGATTTACTGACAATTCAAGCCGAACTCGTCGATCTATCGAACAATTCACAACTCTGGGGCGAGCGTTTCGATGTCAAAATGTCCGAAATTTTGGACGTTCAGGGAAAAATCGCGCAACAGATTACCGATAAATTACAATTAAAATTAGACAATCAGCAAAAAGCGCAAATCGCCAAGTATTACACCGAAAATGTGGAAGCCTATCGCGAATATCTGAAAGGGCGTTATTTCACTTTGCAATATTCGGCTGAAGGACATAAAAAGGCACTCGAACATCTGAACACAGCGATTGAAATTGACCCGACTTACGCGCTTGCCTACGCCGGAATCGCCGACGCTTACACGACTGCTTCCGATGGGTTGTTGTCACCGCGCGAGGCTTTGACGAAAGCGAAAGCGGCATCACAAAAAGCGATCGATCTCGACGATAAATTAGCCGAAGCGTGGGCTGCCCACGGTCACGCCCGGCTGCACGAATATGACAAGTCGGCAATTGACGATTTGAACAAAGCGATCGCCCTTTCGCCAAATTCCTTAACAACGCAATTGTGGCTCGGCGAATATTATATGATTTGGGATCTCGATAAGAGCGTCAAAGTTTTGGAAAAAGCAGCCGAACTCGACCCGCTTTCCGCGCTTCCGCCATCTTTCCTTTCGTTTGATTACTATATGCTGCGGCAGCCTCAGAAAGCATTCGAATATGGAAAAAAAGCTGCAGGGTTAAATCCATATTATTTCACGGAACATTCTTATCTCGCCAGATTCTATGCCTTCAGTGGCGATTTCAAAGCGGCTTTGGATGAACTAAATAAAATTCCGCCGGAAGCAACCGATGCGCAGGCAATTTCAACCAAAGGTTCTATTTTCGCGTTACAAGGCAAACGTCAGGATTCGGAAAAAGTAATCGCCGAGATGCAGAAGATGTCAGCAACGCAATATGTTTCGCCTTTTGAATTTGCATTTGTTTATAACGCTCTCGGCGACCGCGACCAAACATTTTTCTACCTTTTCAAAGCCTTCGAAGACCATTCGGAAAACTTGAGCTTTATCCGAAAACTGCCTGATTTCGATTCAATCCGCGACGATCCGCGTTACGCGGAATTGATGCGTAAAATCGGTTTTGAGCAATAGAATAATGCAAGCCAATTGAGTTATTATCAACTGTCTTTCAGGAAAATTAACCGTACAAATAAATCAACGAATGAAAAACTACAAATATATCTATCTTTTGGCGCTTTCGGTCGCAATCAGTCTGCTGGTCGGCTGTCCGTCCGCCGCCAATGTTCAAAATGCTCCGGCGGCAAACGCCAACACCAATCAAGCCAAGCCGGCGGACACGAATAAATCCGCGTCGGCAGGCGACGACACGACCAAACCGGCGGACACATCGACAACTTCCGAAAAGATCGAGCCGGTCTATACCGATCTGACCGATAAGAGCTGCAAAACAACCGATAAAAACGATGAGGAAGAATGGATGACCGCCGTCTGTCCGGGCGTCGGCGGATTCAAACTCGAAGTCTTCGAAGGCGATCTGCGTTCGTCGGTCAACGTCATCGCGCCGAGCGGCAAGAAAACCGAACTCGAATTTCAAAAGGTTTCCGGCGCATTTTCAACGCTCGGCGACAAGGCGGAATGGCGCGTCGAGAAAAAGGACGGCAAGGATGTCCCGACCGCGCTGATCGTCCGTTTTAACGCCAGCAAGGGCGACGACGAGACGAAACAGGATTCCTTTCTGATCGTTTCAAAAATTTCGGCTGACAAATCCTGCATTACCGATGTCGTCAAACCGATCGCGAACGCCAACGAAGAAGCCCGCAAACTGGCGGCAACGGCGGCAACCAAACCGTGTAAATCATTTGAATAATTTTATCTGTTCGGGAATTTCTGATCCAAACTCTTAATAAATTGACTTTTCTTGGCGCCTTTGCGTCTTGGCGGGAAATATTTTTTTAACGCCAAGACGCAAAGGTTTTGATCAAAAGCCTTTGGTTGAAATTCTCAATTCTTTATTTTGGAAAGTTGTCTAATGAAAAAAAGCCGACCAAAAAGATCGGCTTTCCTTCAAATATTCTTTTCCAAAGCAATTAGTTTTTAGCTTTCCATTCCGCCAGTTTTTTCTCAAATGCGGCGATATTCGGCGGCGGCGTCATCGTTTTGGCAAGCGTGACAGCTTTTTCACCGGTCGCGATCGCCTCGGCTGTTTTGCCGGTTTCCGCGAGCAGATTCGCTTTTAAGGCAAGCGCGCCGACGGTTTGTTTTCTTTCGAGAAGCGCGTCGAGCCAGCCGATCGCTTCACCGTAATTCGCGGTCATTTTTTTTCCGTACACAAAGTTTGCGCCGTCCATCGGAGAACGAAAATCGTCCGCCTTGACCATCTTCATTTGTTCGCGAATATAACTTAAAACTCTGCCGTTCATATCGCCGATATCAATCGAGAACGGGACGCGCACCTTTTCCCAACGGATCGCGACATCGGACGACGTGGTTTTGATGTTTTCAAAGCCGATCGACATCGTTTCGTGCATTTCGGCGGTTTGCGGTTTGACCGTCACGCGCAATTGGTCTTGTTTCGCATCGTAAGAAAAACTGCCCCACGCATTATTCGTTTTGCTGAAAACGATGATCCATTCGTCTTTATTCGGAATCGAAAAAAATCCGTATTTTCCGGCAGGCAGCGTTTGACCGTTGATCTTGACATCGTTCGACACTTCGAAGGTTGTGTTTTCGTTCGCCCCGGTGCGCCAGACCTGCCCGTACGGAACCAGACACGGCTCTTCATAGTTTCCCTTCGGAATCATATATTTGGCTTGACAACCCCACATCACCCGGTCTTTGGTATTCGGACGATCATAAACGATCGAAATACGCGTATCGCCGACCGTTTGCGTAACTTCCTGCCGCTGCGATTCACGCGGCAAACTTAGTTGAGCAGACGCGCTCAATCCTAAAATAAACGTTAAAATTGTCAAATAAAATAGCTTTTTCATAATTATTTCTCCAGTTTTTCTTTAGCCTTCTGTACAAATACTCCGATCATTCGACCGATCCGTTTGGTCATTTCGCCGCTGATAAAATGCTCGCCCGCAACGCCTGCCAAAAGATGCAGTTCGCGTGCGGATTTTCGGCGCATTTCGACCATTTGCGTAAAGTTGACCATCGTTGAATTCGCGCTTTTTTCAAAAAAATCAGCGGCGTAGCGTAAAAAATTACATGTTTCTCCGGAAACCGGCGACCATTCGAGCCGTTCTTCGCTATCCTCGGCGAGTTCGACCGCGAATTTTTGCGAAAAGACGCCGACGAGCGGAACTTCGGCGCGGATCTTCCAATGCGTGATGCCTTTTGCGTCGGTATGAATGCTCTCGATCTCGGGCATCAGCTCGACAAAATTCCGGATATCCGCAAAAAACTCGCGGACAGCGCCGAGATGTGTAAAAACCTCAACCGTATCGGTGTATTTCGCACGAATCGTGAACATATTTTTTTGTGTCCTAAGTCCCGTCGTCCGGAGTCTGTCGATCTAATTTCTATGCC
>JBBQOA010000017.1:0-17504 GCA_038330465.1 Pyrinomonadales bacterium | reverse complement strand
GAATGATCTCGTACGAAAGTCCGGCGACGAGCGGCATCAGAATGATTCTGACGAGCAGGTTCAGCCAGAGCGCGTCGAATTTAATGACCGAGAACAAAACGATCGCGACCAGCATCACGACCATCAAAAACGACGTTCCGCAGCGCGGATGCTGACGCCGCATCGGACGCGCGTTTTCGACCGTCAGCTCGCTGCCGGTTTCCCAGTTAAAAACCGTTTTATGTTCGGCGCCGTGATATTGAAAGACGCGGTGAATTTCTTTGAGGCGCGACATCGTAAAGATCATCACGACAAAGAAGATCATCCGGATCACGCCGTCGATCAGGTTAAAAGCAATCCACGAATTCGGTTTAACTTCCCAGATAAAAGCTTTAATTGTTTGCAGCCACGACGCGCCTTCGCCGATCACGGGCTGCGCCGCCCAACCGAGCGCGATAAACAAAACATTCGTCAAAATAAGCGGCGCAACGACAAACAGCAGAATATTAAAACCGAGCGCGAAGATGATCGAACCGACCGCGCCCGCCGCCTGTGCTTTGTCTTTTTTCGCCGCCTTTTCAGGCATTATTATTTTGACGGGCGCTTTCCTGAAATTCGGGTCAAGCGTGCCGTCAACCAAAACGGCTTCCGTTGCGAACTCTCCGGCTTTCACTTTTTCGGCTTCTTCGGCTTCCATATCTTCGTGCGCGATCTGCGCCGAGAAATTCAAGGCTTTGATGCCGAGCGCCATCGATTGAATGAGCGTCGCGCCGCCGCGCAAAACCGGCAGATTGAGCCATTTATGTTTGTCGCTCCACTTCGGCAGGCTTTCGGCGGTCGTCGCGATCGAACCGTCTTTTTTGCGGCAGGCGATCGCGTAAGCCGACGGCGTGCGCATCATCACGCCTTCCATGACGGCTTGACCGCCGACGATCAGATCGCGTTCCATTGCCGTTAAGATCTGTAAAAAACTAATTTTGCGTCTCGTTATGTTTTGTTTCATAGCTTTTTAATTGACGAATGTTTTGACTTTTTAGTTGCTTTTCGCTTCGTCGCTTTCTTTAATAAAACCGAAATGCGCGTCTCTTTCCAAAGTCGCCGGTTTCGGTTTCGCGGTTTCTTCCCGAAATAAAAAAATTAACGCCGATGCTTTTCTTTGAATCGTTTCTCCCGGAATAATTCTACACCAAGAGTCAACGGCGCAAAACGAGCGTCGGCGTTAGATTTTTATTTAGCTATAATTGGCGAATAAACAATTTATTTTGCACCTTGGCGGGCATAACGCTTGTTAAAGCGGTCAACGCGTCCGGCGGTGTCGATCAATTTTTGTTTTCCGGTAAAAAACGGATGACATTCCGAGCAAATTTCGATTTGCAGATCATCTTTCATCGTCGAGCGTGTTTTAAAAGTGTTGCCGCACGCGCAGGCAACCGATATTTCGGTATATTTTGGATGTATTTCAGGTTTCATTGTTCTAATGGTCTCCTATCTGTGTAAAATGGCGTTCTAAACGCAAACGTTAATAATAAGTGTGTTTCAGATGAAACGTCAAGCGAAAAGGTTCGCCGTCCGTTTCGCGGCTCGGTTCGGTTAATTGATAAACCGCTGTAACTGCGGAGCTTAAAGCGGTTTGAAACGCGCTGGATTGGATAATTAAAAGTCCGTTGCCGTTTTTTTTCGAGCGCGCCCCGATTTTACAAGGCTGACCTCGCTTTTTATCGGGCGATCAACGCTTTTTTCTGACTTGATGCCGGTTTTTACGAGTCAGATGCCGCTTTTTGATGATCTTCCATTCATTCTTGATCATCCGCCGCCAGATTTTTTAAGTTTTCGTATTTTCCCATTCGGAGTCCGGCGATCATAGTTAAAACGGCGACGGAAACCAAAGTCCAATTCCTGACAGAAGCGGAAAGTCTCAAAAACACATCGTTGATGACGTCGAGAAACAAATAGCTGAACAGCAAACTGAAAAGCTGCCAGAGCATTCCCAAAGCGAAATCGCCGACCGCCGCTTTGAATTTGCGCAAACGCCAGTCGCCGACCGCTTCGGAAAAACAGATCAGCGCCCAGCCTAAAAAGGTTGAGATCAAAGCGAGCCAAAACAACGCGACAAAAACTTTCGCGAAGGTCATTCCGCCGTTTTCGACCAATTGATCAAACAGTTTTGGAAAAATTGCCGCGAACAATCCGGTTGAGAAAAGAAATAGTCCGGTCAATCCAAGCAAAATGCGCCAAAAACCTTTTCCGGCACTCAGAAACCATTCAAAATCGAGTCTCTCGCGGCGCGCGAGGCGGTATAAATTAAATCCGACCGACGCGGAAATGATCAAACCGAGAATGATCGAAACAGACGCCAAATATTTTGAAGGAATCTCGACCGCCCACGTGATGACGAGTGTAAATAACAGAACGAATCCCCAACAAATTAAGCTGATTTTGGCAATGACTCGACCCATTTTCTTTGTTTTTACCCGATGGAGATTTTTCAAACAGCGCCCTTAGCAAACTGACAGTTCGTCGCGCAAATTCAGCAAATTCTCCAATCGCTGTTCTTTAATGCCGTAAAAATCCTTGATCGCCTGAACTTCGGCGGCAAATTTAGCTTTATCGACCGGTTTGTCTTGCAAAGTGCCGACGATCATATTGTTTTTCGGCGTGTGTTCGGTCGAAACGAATTCGAAGAGTTTTGCCTGATAACCGCTTTGTTCTAAAAGCAGGGCGCGCAGACCGTCGGTGATCGATTCGGCTTCGCGCTCGAGCATAATGCCGTGTTTGAGGACGTTTTTGAACATTTCGGGCGGTGTGATCTGCGGGCGGATCTCCTGATGACAGCACGGCGCGACGACGATCAGATCGGCGACTGCCCTGATGCCTTTGAAGATCGCGTCGTCGGTCGCCGTGTTGCAGGCGTGCAGCGCGATCAAAATATCGACATTCTCAAGCTCGTAATCGCCGATCCAGCCGTTGACGAATGTCAGGTTTTCGAATTCCGAAGCGCGCGCAATGTCGCCGCACAGCCCGACGAGCTGCGATTTCGTATCGACGCCCGTCACTTTGACGTCGATCCCGCGAATGTTCTTGAAAAAATCATAGGTCGCAAACGTCAGATAGCCTTTGCCCGAACCCATATCGACGATGTTCAGCCGCGTCCGGTCTTTCAGCCCCGATTTGTCAAAAAGCGAGGCGAGCGTTTCGACGAATTTATTGATCTGCTTCCATTTATCGTGCTGTTTGTCGCGGATCTCGCCGCGGTCGGTCGTGATGCCGAGCGCTTTCAGGTAAAAGGCGTTCGGGTTGACGAAGCGTTTTTTTTCGCGGTCGTGTCCGAGCGCGGGTTTGCTCTTGAAAGTCGCTTTCGCGATATTCAGACGCGATTTTTCTTTGCGTCCGATGTCGAGCTGAAAGTCGTTTTCGGTCGTAAAAAGATGTCCGCTAAAGAATTCCGTTCCTAAAAGCGTGCGCAAAACCTTGACGCCTTCGTTAAAGTCGTGATTTTTCGCGGTATCGCGTGTATCATAACGGTAAAGAAAAAAGAGGCGATTGCCTTTGCGCGTTTCGATCAAACGGAGCAGAAGTTTTTGCAGATGTTCGTCCGCGCCTTTATAATTGCCTAAAGTCATTTTGACAAATGTTTCTTCGGTCAAAGAACGGGCGAATTCGGCGATGAATTTTTCGATATTTTCGATGGACATAAGAGAATTAGATTTTAACGCAAAGCTGCCAAGACGCTAAGACGCAAAGCAAAGAAATCAAATAAATCCTTGGCGTTTCTGCTTCTTGGAGTTTTTCGCGTTAAAATAAAGCATAAAAGTATGAAAACAATCAATCAGGAAGATTTTACCAAATCATTATTCGCTTTGTTCAAGGAAACATTTGAAAGTACGAATACCGCTTTCGGGACGATGTATCTTGATCCGGAAACCGGATTTTTCGCGACGCTCGAAAAGATCGACGCGGAAAAGGCTTCGCGCCTTCTTGCCGGCGGCAGCACGACGATCGCCGCGCACTGCGAACATACACGGTTTTATCTCGATTTTCTGAATAATTATCTCAAAGAAGATTTCAAAATGGCTGATTGGAAAGACAGTTGGCTGGTCAAAACCGTGACGGAAGCGGAATGGACCACGCTCTGCGGACAGCTTCATAAAGCGTATCAAAACGTCAGCGATACGTTTGAGGAGATCGAAACGTGGAACGATTTTAAGATCTCCGGCGCGATGGGAATCTTGACGCACACGGCGTATCATCTGAGCGCGATCCGTCAACTTATGAAAATCATTTGATTGTGGGTTGTGGATTGCGGATTGCGGATTGAGAAATCCGCAATCGGTAATCGGCAATCGGCAATCCCAAATCGAATTATGGATACGAATCATATTGAAAAAGATTATTTTATAAAATCGCTCGCTTATCTTTTGCACGAAACTTTTGAAGGTTCGCCCGAAGGGCAGGGCAGCGCGTATTTAGATCGCGGCGTCGGTATTTTCGCGACGTTGGACAAACTTTCAGCGGACGCGGTTTCACGCGAAGTCAACGGCACGACGATCGCCGCGCAGATCGAACACGCGAAATTTTATCTCGACCGTCTGTGCGAATTTATTCACGGCAGAACGGAAAAGGTCAATTGGGAACAAAGCTGGCTGATCGACGAAGTGAGCGATGAAGAATGGAACGCGCTGCGCGGCACGGTGCGGCGGTCTTACGAAAATGCGCTGATTTGTTTTGCCGAAAACCAAAACTGGTCGGAAGACAACGTCGGTATGGCGATCGGAATGCTCGCGCATACGGCGTATCATTTGGGCGCGATCCGGCAGCTCGCCAAAGCAATTTAAACAAAAGTTTCGGCATCTATATTTTTATTGCAGGAGATAAAGATCATGAAAATTTTAAGGGCGCTGAGTTTTATTGGATTGATTTCCGCCGCTTTATTTTCGGGAGTCGGAAACACCGTCAAAGGCGATAAAGTAAACGATTGTTTTCAAGATAAAGAGGCAAAACTTCGGCTCATCAAAAAAGCGGAAGACGCGCAATATAACATTCGGAACATCTATATCGTCGGAAATACTTTCACGCGATATCGGACATTTAGAAAACAGATGGTTGAGGATTTTGACGAAGGCTTTATTTTTACCGAAAAACATCTGATGAAAAGTATCGAGGGAATCAACGAATTGAAAACTATTAATCCGATCAGTCTTGAAGATGTCAAAGTGCAGATCGAAAGAGACGCTTTTAGAGATTTGGATGTGATTGATTTTGATATTTGTGTCGAAGAAAAATAAACAATCCATCATCGAGATTTCTTCTTTGCGCCTTCGCGTCTTGGCGGGAAACCACTTCTTGACAGTTTTCAACAAGGAGTAAAAATTTCCCGCCAAGACGCAGAGCCGCAAAGGAAAACAAAAGAATAAACAGAAATTATGAACAACTTATTTCATTTAGCATTTCCCGTCAAAGATTTGGAAGAATCGCGCCGATTTTACGGCGAAATTCTCGGTTGCGAAGAAGGCAGAAGCTCCGCGCAATGGATCGATTTCAATCTGTTCGGTCATCAGATCGTCGCGCATTTGGCAGAAAATGCGGGCGTTGTTCACCGCAATAAGGTTGACGCCGATCACGTGCCGGTGCCGCATTTCGGGATCGTTCTGCCGCCCGCTGAATTCGCGGCGTTTGCCGAACGCTTGAGATCGAAAGGCGTCGAATTCGTCATCGAACCGAAAACCCGTTTTCAGGGCGAAACGGGCGAACAATCGACGATGTTTTTCTTAGACCCGTCGGGCAACGCGCTCGAATTCAAATCCTTCGCCGATTTTTCGCAGGTCTTTGCGAAATAGGCAGAACCGTCTGCGGTAGCGGACGGTTGAAGACTGAATTATTAGAAACTTGCGAATATTCCAAGCACTTCGTTAAACCGCCCGCTACCGCAGACGGTTCTGACCTTTTGCCGTTATGACCATTAAATTATTCAGCTTTATATTTTTATTGATTTTTACATTTTCTGATGTTTATGCCCAAAAGCCGCAACGCTCGATCGCCGTCACGATCGACGATCTGCCGGTCGTTTCGACGCGCTCCGATTTGAAAACGAGGCAGGACATCACGCGCAAATTATTAAATCACATCACCAAAGCGAAAATTCCGGCGATCGGTTTTGTCAACGAAAACAAACTCTACGCAAGCGGCACGCGCGACGAAGCGCAGGTCGATCTGCTGCGCGCGTGGCTCGATGCGAATCTCGAACTCGGCAATCACACGTTTTCGCACATGAGTCTGCACGACAATCCGCTCGAAACGTATGAAGCCGACATTTTGAAAGGCGAAATTATCACCAAAGAATTGCTCGCGGCAAAGGGCATGAAAGATCGGTTTTTTCGTCATCCTTACTTGTGGACGGGTTTGAGTTTGGTAACTAAAGCCGATCTCGGCGCATTTTTGAGCGAGCATAAATACCAAATCGCGCCCGTCACGATCGACAATTCCGACTGGATCTTTGCGCGTGCCTACGACAATGCGTTCGACAAAGGCGACAAAAAACTAATGAAGCGGATCGGCGCGGCGTATGTTCCGTATTTGAACGCGAAAATGGATTACTGGGAACGCCAATCGGTCAAAATTTTCGGGCGCGAAATCAAACAAATCTTGCTCATTCACGCCAATTTCATCAATTCCGATTACTTGGGCGAGATCGCCAAAATGCTCAGGAAAAGAGATTACGAGTTTGTGACGTTGGAAAATGCGTTAACGGACGAAGCCTACAAGCTGCCCGACACATTCGTTAAACGAAGCGGCATTTCGTGGCTGCACCGCTGGGCGCTCGCGAAAGGCAAAGAAAACATTCTGCCCGACGAGCCGAAAACGCCTGATTTCGTGCTAAAAGCAGCGGGCGTCGATTCGGAATGAGAAATTAGCCACGAATGAACACGAATTTTCACGAAAGAAATTAATAAATTTATGTGTTTATTCGTGTCATTCGTGTTCATTCGTGGCTAAAATTATATGCAAAAAGCGGAAATCGTTATTATCGGCGCGGGCGTTGTCGGCGCGAGCGTCGCCTATCATTTGACGGAGCGCGGCGCCAAAAGCGTTTTGATTTTGGAGCGTGAAGCCGCGCAAGGTTGTGGTTCGACGGGCAAAGCAACGGGCGGCGTGCGGGCGCAGTTTGAAACCGCGATCAATATCAAAATGTCGCTTTATTCGCTCGCATTTTTTAATAATTGGGAATTCGATTGCCAATATGAACCGCGCGGTTATTTGTTTTTTGCGACCGACGAGCGGCAGCTTGATTATTTGAAACGCAACGTCGAAACGCAAAAATCGCTTGGCGTCAAAGATGTCGGGATCGTTGACGCGAAAACGATCGCGGAGATTTGTCCGATCCTCAATTGCGAAGATATAACGGGCGGAAGCTTCGGCGGGCGCGACGGTTTTATCAATCCGCTGGCGGTAATGCGCGGATTTACGACAAAAGCGCTGGAACGCGGTGCGCGCGTTCAGTTTGAAACGCAAGTTTTAGCGATTGAAACGGGCGGCGGAAAAGTAACGGGAATCGAAACGAACAAAGGGCGGATCGAATGCGAAAAGATCGTGCTGGCAAACGGAGCGTGGGCGCGTCAAATTGCCTTAACCGCCGGAATCGATCTGCCGGTCGAGCCGCAGAGACGCCAGATCGTTTGGGCGAAATCGCCAAAACAATTACCCGAAAATCTGCCGATGGTGATCGACATCGGGAGCGGTTTTCATTTTCGCACCGCCCGCGATTTTGTTGATTCTTCGGCAAATTCTGACAATCGCGAGGTTCTTTTTGCGTATCCCGACCCGGACGAAAAAACTTCGTTTGCGACGGATTTCGACGCGTCTTTTATCGAGAAAGTTTATGCGCGGGCGCGGGCGCGCTCGCCGTTTTTATTTGAAACAACGCCGTTGCGCGAAAAATGCCGCGCCGGACTTTATGAAAATACGCCCGATCATCACGCCATTTTGGGCGGCTGCGCGGTCGCAGGTTTATATTTCGCGAACGGTTTTTCGGGTCACGGCGTGATGCATTCGCCGGCGACAGGGCGCGCGCTTGCGGAAATCATTCTTGACGGCAAGGCTTCGTTTTTGGACGTTTTATGTCTCGGTTTCGAGCGATTTGCAAAAGGCGAATTGCTTCACGAAACGGCTTTTATTTAGGAAGTTGTCAGAAAGAAAATGGGACGCGGATTTTCGTAGATTTTCGCGGATTTTCGCGGATTTATTGATGTTTGTTTTGATCTCTGTGAAATCTAGAAAATTTGTTGTAAGTTCTTTGTATGACGGCGAAAAAAAATATTCTGGCAATTTCGGGCAGTCTGCGGGCGCGCTCGACGAATCTTTCGATCATCGAAAATATCGCGGAAATGTTTACGGATCGCATAAATCTGACGATTTATGACGGGTTGGCGCGTCTTCCGCATTTTAATCCTGATTTGGAACAAACTGCGCCGATCGCGGAAGTCGAAGATTTTCGCCGCCGGATCAGAGAATCGGACGGCGTTCTCGTCTGCACGCCGGAATATGTTTTCTCGATTCCGGGCGTGTTAAAGAACGCGCTCGAATGGACGGTCGGGACGAGCGATTTCGCGGGCAAACCAACGGCGCTGATCACGGCGTCGAGCCTCGGCGAGAAAACGCACGAATCTTTATTTTTGGTTTTAAAAACCATCGAAGCGAATATGTCGGAAGACACCGCGCTTTTAATTTCGGGCGCGCGGACGAAATTAAATTCGACAGGCAAACTTTCAAACGCGCCGACAATCGAAGCGATAAATCTATTGATCGAATCTTTTTTACAAATAATTGACGAATGAAAACAGCTATTATCCATCATCCGATCTATCAAAAACACGACACGGGATTTGGGCATCCCGAGACGCCGAAGCGTTATGAAGTTGTCATGAAGGCGCTTAAAAGCGATCCCGAATTTTGGGAATCGCTGCTTGAGATCACGCCCGAACCGGCTTCGAAAGGAATGATTCAGGCGGCGCACCGACCGGAACATTTCAAGCGGGTCGAAGGCGCGTTTGAAAACGGTCTGGACCGGCTCGACGCCGACACGATTATTTCGATGCAGTCGTTCGACGCGGCAATGACGGCGGCAGGCGGTGTTTGCCGCGCGGTCGATGCGGTCATGTCGGGCGACGCGAAAAACGCGTTTGTCGCGGTGCGTCCGCCCGGACATCACGCGACGGGCGAACACGCGATGGGTTTTTGTCTATTTAATAATGTCGCGGTCGCCGCGCGTTACGCGCAGAATCGCTACAAGGAGATCGAACGCGTCGCGATCGTCGATTGGGACGTTCATCACGGCAACGGCACGCAGGGGATTTTCTATGATGATCCGTCGGTTCATTTTTTTTCGATGCATCAATATCCGTGGTATCCGGGTTCGGGTTCACACGGCGAAACGGGTTTCGGACGCGGCAAAAATTACACTTTGAACGTGCCCGTCAAAGCGCACACCAAACCGAGCGATCAGAAAAGAATGTTTGAAAGCGCGATCGGTGATATTCGCCGCGATTTTACGCCGGATCTGATCATTATTTCAGCCGGATTTGACGCCCATTTGACCGATCCGCTCGGGCAATTGCGTCTGCAGGACGCCGATTTTATGCAGCTCACGAAAACGGTCAAACAATGGGCTGACGAAGCGTGCGGCGGACGGATCGTTTCCGCACTCGAAGGCGGTTATAATCTCGAAACGCTCGGCGAAACGGTGAAAAATCACGTCAAAGCATTGCGCGATGATTAATTTCAAAAGTCGGACGTAAAGGTCATCTGATGGTCAAGGTCGGTGAATTCGACCAATCGGTTTGAGAATGTAAAAGTATATCGTTTGGAATTGACCGTGACGAGATACAGATTGAGGATCGGCAAATTATTGAATCTGAAATAGCCGAAATCATTGGTCAAATGTGTTTGCGATTCGAGCGTTGCCAGATTTAAGACCTGCACGCTCGCGCGGCGAATGCCGCCGCCGTTCGGTGACAAAACTCTGCCGTTGATCGTTCCTGATATATCGAACTGCGCCTGTATATTCACCGCCGCGGCAAAAGACAGAAATATGGCAGCTAATATGAAACTTCTTAATTTCATATGAAACTCCTTGTGCTTTTAATTTTACGTTGCCTCTATAAAGTTGAAACTAGCGCAGATTTCCAAAAATTACAAGTTTTAATTATTTTAATTGCGAAGGCGGCGGCGCGAATTACAGTTCTCACGGCGTTTGTGCTAAACTTGCCAAAAAAGGAGATAAATAAAATGCCGGATGTTGAAGTTCCGTGTGTTCAGTGTAAAGAGGTTTTTATTTTCACTGAAAAAGAGCAGGAAGTTTTTTATCAGCGCAATATGATGCCGCCGCAGCGCTGCACCAAATGCCGTTCAAAAAAAGCGGTGACGGGCGGCAATGCGCCGACCAAATTTGAGATCGTCTGCGACCATTGCGGGAAACACGATCAAGTTCCGTTTCAGCCGAAAGTCGGACGCGCCGTTCTCTGCCGCGACTGTTTTCAGGCGAGCAAATCAAGAATGAAATTTGCTTAAAACTTTAGCCGCAGAGTTTACGAAGAACATGAGAGTTGATTGATTTTTCTTGAAGCTCTCGGTGAACGTGTGCGGCAGCTGATTTATGACGTTTGAAACCATCAAATATGAACTGACCGAAACCGTTGCGATCGTTACCTTTAATCGCCCTGAAGCGTTGAACGCGCTGTCGCTTCAGCTGACGAAAGATTTATTTGGCGCGATTCAAAAAGCGATCGAAGAGAAGGCGCGCGCGATCGTTTTAACGGGCGAAGGACGGGCATTTTGCTCGGGCGGCGATTTGCGCGAGATGCAGTCGATGTGGCAGAAAGAAGGCAGGATCGAAGCCTTTATGGAAGCGCCTTTAAAGGCGCTGCACGATGTGATCTTGCTGATCCGCGAAACACCGATTCCGTTTCTCGCCGCCGTCCAGGGCGTTTGCGCGGGCGCGGGAACAAACTTTGCGCTTGCCTGCGATCTGGTTTTCGCGGCGGAAACCGCGAGTTTTAATGAAGCCTTTGTGCGGATCGGACTTTCGCCCGATTGCGGCGGTTCGTTTTTTCTGCCGCGCGCCGTCGGCGAAAAGCTCGCGGCGGAAATTTTTATGACCGGCGAAACGATTTCCGCCGACCGCGCCGCGCAATTCGGGATGATCAATCGGGTCGTCGCGGCGGACGATTTGATGACCGAAACGCTTTTGATGGCGCAAAAACTCGCGCTCGCGCCGACCGCTTCGATCGGACGGATCAAGCAGATGCTCAACGCCTCGTTTTCAAACGATCTTTCCGCCCAGCTTGATTTAGAACATCGACTGCAAATCGAATCGGGCAAAGGCAGCGATTTCAAAGAAGGCGTGCAGGCATTTTTTGAAAAACGCGCGCCGAATTTTACGGGCTCTTAAAACGAAGAAATGGGACGCGGATGAACGCGGATTGTTTCTAATCAAAATCTGCGTTCATCCGCGTCCCATTTCTTGACTTTTAAACCTACCGAACAAAAGCCGAAGGCGCCGGAATGTCGGTCGGCAGACCAAAATTAACGATCGCGGTTCCGGCGGTTGTTCGCTGGATAAACCACGTTGCCGCGGACGGACGAAAAACGGCGGCGTCAAATCTGCCGTCGCCGTCATAATCGCCCGGTGCGGGAATATCGCCCGCCGCGCCGAACGGAAACGAGAAAAAGCTGAAATCTTCCGATCTCAAAACAAACCAAAATCCGTTTGACGGTCGCCAAAATGCCGCGTCCGCTTTGCCGTCGCCCGTGTAATCGCCGGGCGCCGGGCGATCCGTACTTAATCCGAACTGAAAAGCGAGTAATCCCGCGCTGCTGCGCTGAATCCACCATTGCCCGACCGATGGACGATAGATGGCAATGTCCGCTTTCCCGTCGCCGTCGTAATCCGCCGGCACGGGTTTATCTTCGCCGATGCCGAATTGGACGATCGTCGTGCCGCCGTCGCTCGAACGCAGAATAAACCAGACGCCCAAACTCGGACGAAAAACACAGGCATCGGTTTTATTATCACCGTCAAAATCAGCCGGACACGGAATATCGCCCGCCGTCCCGAACGGGAACGAGAAAAAAGAACCGTTTTCTGAGCGCAGAACAAACCAGAATCCGTTCGATGGTCGCCAAAATGCAATATCCGTTTTCCCGTCACCCGTCCAATCGCCGGGCGTAATTAAATCGGTCGCCGCGCCAAACTGTGCGGCGGGAACTTGCCCGTCGGACGAACGCTGATACCACCATTCGCCCGGGGCGGGACGACAGATCGAGATGTCGGTTTTGCCGTCGCCGTCAAAATCGAACGGCGCGCGGCGTGGTGCAGAAGCGGTTGCGCCGCCCGCCCAGAAACCGGACAGCAAAGAATAATTGCCGCCAATCGATTCAGAGCCAGCCAAAGATTGACCGATCGTCGAATCCAAAGTAAACGCGCCGCCCGCGCCTTTGCCGCCGCCGCCCGCAATGACCGATCTTTCAATCTGAAATGTGCCGCCCGATTGGGCAAAGGTGAGGCGCGTGAGGAGGGAATTTGCGCAAATTAAAAGAATTATCGAAAAGAAAAATAGAATCGGTTTCATAATCTTGTCTCCTTCTCAAAACGACTTTTTCGGCTGACAGATTTCAGCCGCCAGATTGGTTGAACAAACAAATTTTTTCAATTCCGCAAGTTCCGATCTTTGCTTTTCGAGCTCGGATTTTTGTTGCGTAAGTGTTTCGGATTGTTTTTCGATCAACTTATTCTGTTCGTCAATTTGTTTTTGCTGCGCTTCGATTTGCTCCTGCTGCTCTTTGACGGCGTTGACGAGGACGACACCGACGCGGTCGTATTTGACGCCTTCGACCTCGCCGTTTGCGTTATAGTAAGTGAGAAGCGGAGCGACTTCTGCCACATCTTCAGCGATCAGTCCGAAGTCCTCCTGGTCATTTGCCTTCCAGTTGAACGAGACAGGTCGAAGCCGTGAAATCAGACTTAGACCCTCATTGAAGTTTTGGATATTTTTCTTATAGCGGCGGCTGGAAACAGCGCATAACACCAATGTGGATGTGGCGGCTTCCTGACAGACGGGAATCCCGATGCCAAGCGGCGGCATAAATGCTCTGACGTATCCGTTAACGGTCAGCATCTCCGTATTTCCGGTGATAACTCCCAACCCGATAGGATTGTTGATCCGCATATTGCCGTTTTCATTGATTCTCAGCCGTCCGCCGCCAACGCTTGCATTATCAATTGCAAAGACGCCGACCGATCCGAATTGCGCGACGAAATCACCCGAGTTATTAGTTGTTACAACAAGTCCACGACCACTGCCTCCATCAATTGACAGCTTCGCTGTCGGCGAAATCGTGCCGATCCCGACATTATTGCTTGTCGAATCGATCCAAAAGGCATTCGCGCCGATTGCGTCGTTATAGATTTGAAAATTGCCGCCGGTAACGGTCGCTACCGACCATTTCGGCAGGTTGCTTAAACCGAGCGCGAAACCGGCATTTGAGTCTGAATTGACAAGTGCGCGAACGATGCCGGCTCCCGAAATCGACAGCTTTTGAGTCGGATTGGGAACACCGATGCCGATGTTACCGTTTTCCAAAACCGAAAGGCGTCCGCTCGTCGCGCCGACCGAATCAATCGAAAAAAGTCCGAATCGTCCGAACGCGGCGACCGTCCCGCCGGCGGTGTCGGTCTGCACGCGGAAGCCCGCATTTGACGAATCGCTGACATATAACTTGTAGGTCGGGCTGTTAGTACCGATGCCGACGCTGCCGTTTTCTAAAACGCTGAATCTGCCGCCGGAAGTCGCGGTCGAATCGATCAAAAAATTTCCGAATCCGCCAAACGAAGCAACCGTGCCGCCCGAGATGTTCGTTCGCACGCGAAAACCCGCATTTGACTGGTCAAAGACATCGAGCCGGTAAATCGGCGGAACTGTTCCGATGCCGACTCTGCCGTTTTCCAAAACTGTCAATCTGCCGCCCGGCTGACCGCTCGCATCAATGTTAAATGCGCCGTTTCCGCCGAACGAGGCGACCGTGCCGCCGACCGTATTGGTCTGGACGCGCAAGCCGGTATTTGACGAATCGATTACTTCGACCTTAAAGCTCGGTGCGATTGTCCCGATTCCCAAACGTCCGCCGATGAGCCCATTGCCCGAGATGTTGAAGTTTGACGTTGATTGCAGACTCGTCGTGTTTTGAATGTAATTCGTGCTGTTTGGTAAAGGATTACGTGCATCCGTCATTCGTGAATCGGTCGTTAGAACATACTGATTCGCCGTAACGCCGCCAAGCTGTAAAGCATTCGTCGCTGTCGTCGCCGTCGTTGCATTAACGGCGGTCGTCGCATTCGTTGCATTCGTTGCATTAATTGCTGTCGTCGCCGTCGTCGCGTTAGTCGCATTGGTCGCGTTATCGGCATTCAGACTCTTGATCGAATACGGCGAATTGGTGATCGCGAGGCGCGGCGCGAGCAACGTGTAAGCGCCGGTGCTCGCGCCCGGTCGCACCAATATTTCGAGATAATTGGCGGTCGCCGAGGTAAACGGCGACGCGCCGAAATCGAGATTGACCGTAAAAACGCCATTTGTGACCTGCACATCATCGCGCAGAACGTCCGCACCGATCTGCGAACCGCCTGAAACGACCGAAAACAGCTTGAACGTAAAATCATAATTGCCGCTCGCGGGCACGCCTGCATCGTTCAGCTTTCCCTGATAGGTGAAAACGGACTGTGCTTCGACGAAACCCGCACAAAACAAGCTGCACAGGACTAGAAATGATAATTTAACAAATGATATTTTTCGCATAATTTTTTATCTCCGATATTTAATAGTTTGCCCGCTTCGGCTGCCGCTTATTGAGGCGGTAAAATTCAAAACTTAAAGAGAAACGCGGATCAGGAGGGGAAAATATCCGCGTTTCAAAAATCGACCCGAAAATATTCGAGTCGATAAAAACGCCCGATAAAGATCTCACGGCGCGGCGAGCACCGCCGCAATATCGCCGCTGACGCCGAATTTTTTGTTGACGGCATTAAAAGTCGCGCACGGCGGAATATACCAGCGTTGATCCGTCGGACGATAAACGGCGACTTCCGCTTTGCCGTCGCCGTTGTAATCCGCCGGCACGAGCGTGTCGCCGGAAGTGCCCCATTGCCGGTAGGCAGGCGTGCCGGTCGCGCTGCCGAGGATATACCAGACAGAATTTGACGGGCGAAAAACGGCGAAATCCGTTTTGCCGTCGCCGTCATAATCGGCGGGCACAGTTTGGTCGGTCGAGAGTCCCCAGCTTTGATAAAGCGGCTGACCGTTTGAACTTTGCAGGACATACCAGACGCCGTTTGACGGGCGAAAGACCGCCGCATCCAGTTTGCCGTCGCCGTCGAAATCGCCGCGCACCGCTCTATCGCCCGAAGTTCCCCACCAAACGGTGCGGAAATCGACTCCCGGCGAGGCGGACGGGCGATAGAAAAAGAAACTCTGATCGCCGCTGCCCGCGCCGCTGCGGTAAACCGCCGGATCGGCTTTCCCGTCGCCGTCCCAATCACCGACGACCGTCGGCACGTCGCCGGTGCGTCCGAATTGTTCCTGCCGGAAAGTGTTGGTCGAGCTTTGCAGAATAAAAAAATACGAACGATTCGGGTCGCCGTAGCCGTTTTCGCGCCAGACGGCGAGATCGGTCTGAAAATCGCCGTCGTAGTCGGCGGGAACGAGTTTATCGCCGGGAATTCCCCAATGCTGCTGGGAAAATCCCTTCGTGCTTTGCTGGATAAACCAATCGCCGAGCGCTGGGCGAAAAACGCTCAGATCGGCTTTGCCGTCGGCGTCGAAATCGTTGTCGGTGCGTAAAAATATATTGCTGCTCGCATTATAGATCGAAAAACTGTTGGTTCGCTGACTCATCGCGATGTCCGTTTTGCCGTCCAGATTGACATCCAAAACGGCGAGATTATCCGGTATCGTCGATAAATTTAACGAAAAAGCCGCGCCGAAACCGCCCGCGCCGTTGCCCGGCAAAATGATGAAACCGTTGCCGCCCGCCGCGCTCAAACGCCCGACGGCGAGATCGACCTTGCGGTCAAGATTAAAATCGCCGACCGCCAGACTCGTCGGCGAATTGGTCACGGTCGTGTCGGAAGGTGCGCTGAAACCGCCCGCACCGTTGCCGAACAAAACCGAGACGAAACCGCTGCGGGTGATCGCGAGATCGGTATTGCAGTCGCGGTTAAAGTCGGCGGAGATGATCCGCGACGCGCTCCCCATCGAGCCGATCGTGATCTGATTG
The DNA here is from genome assembly GCA_038330465.1 of Pyrinomonadales bacterium. Taxonomy (GTDB): domain Bacteria; phylum Acidobacteriota; class Blastocatellia; order Pyrinomonadales; family Pyrinomonadaceae; genus JAFDVJ01. The sequence continues at coordinate 1,205 of JBBQOA010000017.1, read as the reverse complement.
GCGGCATTAAAACCGCCCGCGCCGTTATTGATCAGAATGCTGACGGAATTGGTGTTGTCGAAATTGACGGTCGCGATGTCGGGGCGACCGTCGCCGTTGAAATCGCCGACCTCGATGTCTTCCGGAAAGCTGCCGATGGCAAAACTCGTCGCCGCACTGAAACCGCCCGTGCCGTTGCCGAGCATTAATTTGACGGCAAAAGACGGCTGCGTCGAATAACCGCTCGTTTTCGTAAATGCCAGATCGAGATTGCCGTCGCCGTTAAAATCCGCCGCGACCAAATCGGACACGCTGTCCACCACGACCGTGTCCGTGCCGTTCGGAAAACTACCCGAGCCGTTGCCCAACCGAATATTGATGCCGGCGTTGTTGAGCGTCCCGATCGCGAGATCGGCAAAACCGTCATTATTGAAGTCGCCGATCGCGACCGCCGTCGCGTTCAAGCTCGCGCCGATGGTCACCGGGGCGCTCAAACCGCCCGCGCCGTTGTTCAGCAAAATGCTGACCGGAATCGCCGTTGTGCCGGTTGCCGTCACCACATCGGGCTTGCCGTCGTTATTCAGATCGCCGACGGCAAAGCGCGGCGTCGGGCTGCCCGTCCCGAGCGCGTAACTATTTTGCAACTGTAAATTTATCGTCTGCGCGTAAATTGTCGCCGGGTAAACAACGAAGAATATTAAGACCGTCATTTTGTATAATTTGTTTTTCATTTTTTACTGCTCCTTTGAAACCGGAATTGAATTCCGACAAAAATTATTTAGAACCTCCAATCCTGATAAAAACCAATCCGCGCGGCGGGGATTTCAGCGCTCTCTTGCCGTCAAATAATTTGTTTTTCCTCATTTCATTGCCTCCTTAAAACTCGTCAAGGAATTTCGGCAAATAAAAACTCGTTCGGCTTCGACGAAATGAAGCGCACCGGCTTCGATCAGGCGAAAAATTTCGCGTTCGCTGAAACCGGAAATCGCGGCGGCGGCTTCGATCGTCAGCATTTCCGCCAAACCGTTGTTGCATTGTTCGCAAAACCCGACAAAACTCCGGCGGCTTTTGACCGTGATCAATTCTTCGATTTCAAAGATGATTTCCGTTTTTTGCTTCATCGTATAAAAAATCTTGCTTTGCGCTCTTGATAAGCGATAAAATCTAAGCAATTCGATAAATTGGACTTTTAAGTTAAAATTCCTTGACGCTTCATCATCTTTGAA
>JBBQOA010000016.1:0-17505 GCA_038330465.1 Pyrinomonadales bacterium | reverse complement strand
GATCATAACGGCTTTTGGCGGGTGTTTCAGGTGTCGTCGCGCCCGCTTTTTCGACCGAAACGGTTTTGCTTTCGGTCGTCGTCGTCGTGGTCGTCGTCTCGGTTTTTGGCGCTGAAACCGAATCGCCGAGCGCCAGTGCGTAAACCGAACCGTCCGCGCCGACCGATAATTCGTGGATTTCGCGAAGCGGCGAATCAAGCACCGCGAACGGTTTGCCATCCGCCGAAAATTTCAAAACCAAACCGTTTGAATCGGTTCCCGCGTAAAGATTTCCTTGTTTGTCGGCGGCAAGCGCGATAATGTGCGTTTCACTCGTGTCGAAAAACAATGAACTTTCAGGCGCAGCGTTTGCCGTTTTGACCTTGTAGATCTTACCGCTTTCGCCCGTGCCGACCGCAAGGCTGCCGTCCGCCAAAACCGCCAGCGACCAGATATATTTTTCTTTCGGGTCGAAATAGACGGTCGCCGCGCCGCTTGAATTTATTTGATAAACTTTGCCGTCGGGCAAGGTCGCGGCGTATATTTCGCCCGCTTTGCCGACTGCCAGCGCCGACACATTGAGCTCGGCGAGATTTGCAAACAGCGCGCCTTTGCCGCTCGCATCAACTTTGAAAACCTTGCCGTCGCCGCCCGTGCCGAGATAAATATTTCCGGCGGCATCAATCGCGCTCGACCAAATGTATGGCTGATCGGTGCGGTAAACTTCCGACAGTTTCGGCGCGATTGAGATCACGCCGTTATCGTCGATCGAAACGCTGCGCGCGTCGCCTTTTAAAACGTCGGCGCGGGAATTGACCGACCAAACTTCGGGTTCGCTTGCCGTGACGGAAAAAACACCCAAAAACAAGCTGAAAACTACACAATAAATTTTATTCATCTGATATTTTTTTTATATAAACTAAACTCTCTGCGCCGCCGGTTAATTCCAAGCCGCGTTTTGTAAAGCCGATTTTCTCCAAAACTTTTTGCGAGGCAATATTTTCGGGATCGGTCATCGCAATTATTTCACGAAAACCCAATTTGTTAAAACCGTAAACGGTCACGGCTTCGGTAATTTCCGTCGCAAAACCTCTGCCCCAGTATTTTGGGGCGAAAAGATAGCCAAGTTCGATTTCGTCCATATTGGGCAGACGCGCAAAACCGCAGCTTCCGATAATCTCGCCGCTCACTTTTTCGCACACTTTCCAACGGCAAAAGCCGTTTTCGAGCTCGTAATTTTTCGCCCAAACCAGAAATTCTCTGACTTTCTCAAAAGTAAAAGGCTTGCCGTCGGCGATATAGCGGACGACTTCCGGTTCGCGCAAAATTTCAAACAAGGCATCGCCATCGGCATCTGTCCAATTACGCAAGACGAGCCGTTTTGTTTCGATAATTGTTTTATTTTCGCTCAAATCAATCGCCGTTCGGTTTTTTCTTGACGGTTCTTTTTACTCTTTCTTTTTTTTGCTTTTCGATTTTCGGCTTTTCGATTTTCGGCTTTTCGGGCTGAATTGTGAGAATCGGTTTGGCTTCGAGAAAATTCATCGCGTCGCGTAATTCGTCGGCGTCGCCCGTGATCAGGCGCGCGCTTCGTTCGCGTGTCAGATACGCCCAAAACCATTCGCTCAGGACATAAAGCCGGTTTTTAAAACCGATCAATGAAATAACGTGAACAAAGAGCCACGCGAGCCACGCGATAAATCCGGTCAATCTGAATTTTCCGAGTTCGACGATCGCCTTGTTTTTGCCGATCGTCGCCATCGAGCCTTTGTCGAAGTATTTGAAATCCTTGGGCGATTCGCCCTTTAAGTCGCGCAAAATATTGTCAGCGGCGTTTTCCGCCATCTGTATCGCGGCGGGCGCGACGCCCGGAACGGGTTTCCCGTCGTCCTGTAAAAGATTGACCATATCGCCGATCACGAAAATGTTTTTATGATTTGCCACGGTCAGATCTTTATTAACGAAAACGCGTCCGGCGCGGTCTGTTTCGGTGCCGAATTCTTTGCCTAAATGCGAAGCGGCAACGCCCGTCGCCCACACCGCGACATCGCAATTGATCCATTTGTCGCCGACTTTGACGCGTCCGGCTTCGACTTCCGTCACAAAACTATTGAGATAAACTTCGACGCCCAAACCTTCGAGATCTTTTTTCGCGTGTTCGGAAAGTGATTTGTCGAAGGCATTCAAAATACGGTCGCCGCCTTCGAAAAGCTGCACGAGCGCGCGGCGCGTGTCGATCAAATTAAAATCATTCGCGAGCGCCTGCCGCGCGATGCCGGCGATCGCGCCCGCCATTTCGACGCCCGTCGCGCCGCCGCCGATGACGATAAAATTGAGATGTTTTTTGACGCCTGTCAAAAAGGCATCGCGTTCGGCAAGCTCAAAAGCAAGCAGCACGCGGCGGCGGATTTCGAGCGCGTCTTCGATGGTTTTGAGTCCCGGCGCGTCTCGTTCCCATTCGTCGTGACCAAAATAAGAATGCCGCGCACCGGCGGCGACGATCAGATAATCGAATGGAATGAGCGAATCGTCGTGCAATTTGACAAGATTTTTTTCGAGATCGAACGCGACGGCTTCGCCCAGAATAACTTCGATATTTTTCGCTTTGTGCAAAATCCGGCGAATCGGTGAAGCGATCTCGCCCGGCGACAAAACGGCGGTCGCGACCTGATACAGAAGCGGCTGAAACGTGTGATGATTTTTGCGGTCAATGAGCGCGACATCGACCGGTTTATTCGCGAGCGCCTTTGCCGCTTGCAGACCGCCAAAACCGCCGCCGATGATCACAACTTTTGGTTTATTTGTCATAAAACCCTCCGACAATTTACGCGAAAAATGTTTGTGAAAAGTATCTCATAATCAGTTGAGCATTGCACAAGAATTTTTTCGTCATCATTAATAAGACGAATCACAGAATGTATTTGTGACTACATTAACCATTTTAATTCGTTTTCTTCGTGCCAATCGCGTTTGAAGAATCGGCATTGTTTAGCTTCAGTTGTTCGCAGTTTCTCACCGCAATACGGGCAAGACGGGAGATTTTTATCCCAAATTTTTCGTTCATAAACTAAACTCCGACAAATTTTGCATAAAGTGAACGCGCGACTGAGATGTCGTCGGTGCCGCGAATTATCGCGCGGGCGTCGGCGAAAACGGTCAGTTCGTTTGCGCCCGACGTAAAACGCACGAGATATTCGTTTTGTTTGACTTCGCCCAAGTTTTTCAATTTTTCGGCGAGATTCGCCAGATCTATTTTGGTTGTTTTCGGCGGCGCGATCTGAACGGCGTTGCGTCCACACAAAACGGCGGAAAATTCGCCTGTTTCGGTATCGAGAAACTCGAAATTCCGGCGCGCGCAGGTTTCGCAATCCGTGTTCGGCGCGCCAAGTTTGATCTTGCGCCAATCATTATTCCAAACATCAATTTGAATCAGCGATTTGTGAAGTTTATCCAAATTTCCCGTTAAAATTTTCAAGGCTTCGGTCGTTTGAATCGCCGAAATACTCGAAATTATCGGTTGAATAACGCCCGCCGTGTCGCACGTCGGCGCGCTTCCGGCGCTTGGGATCTCTTCGAAGATACAACGCAGACACGGCGTTTCGTTCGGGAAAATGGTCATCGTCGTCCCGTAAGACGAAACCGCCGCGCCGTAGATCCACGGTTTACCGAGTTTCACGCAAGCGTCGTTGAGCAAATAGCGAATCTGAAAATTGTCCGTGCCGTCGAGAATCAGATCGACATCTTTGATGAAACTCTCGATATTTGAATGATTAACATCGGCGACGATTCCTTCGATGGCAATCTCCGAATTGATCGCCGCCAGACGGTTTTTCGCGGCAATCGCTTTCGGCAAACGTTCTAAAGCGTCCGATTCAGAGTAAAGAGTTTGGCGTTGCAGATTCGTAAACTCGACAAAATCACGGTCAACAACGCGCAGAAAGCCGACGCCGGCACGCGCCAAGATCTCAGCGTGCGCGGCGCCGAGTGCGCCGCAACCGACGAGCAAAACGCGCGAATTCAATAATTTTTCCTGTCCGATCTTGCCGATCTCGCGGAACAAAATCTGGCGGCTGTAGCGTTCGTTCATTGCAATCTTTCCAAAGCAGTTTGGCTCATTTCTTTAATCGGCGCGGCGCGTCCGGTCCAAATTTTTTGTTGCTCAATTGCCTGCGCGATGAGCATCGCAAACCCGCCGATTTTCGGGATTTCCGCCGTGTCGGCTTCCTGCATTAAGCGCGTTTGAAACGGCGTGTAAACGAGATCGTAAACAAGCCGTAAACCTTTTAATTGCGCGGCTTGCGCGGGCGTTTCAGTTTCCGTTTTGCCTTTCATACCCAAAGGCGTCGTGTTGACGAGAATGTCGAAATCTTTGAAATCGGTTTTTGGCGTTTTGTTTTTGGTTTTTGATAATTCTTGAAATGAGGTTTGAAAATCATTCGCCAAAGATTCGGCTTTTGCCAAATCTCTTGCAAAAATCGTGACATTTGCGCCTGCGTTTTTAAGTCCGTAAACGCACGCCCGCGCCACGCCGCCTGCGCCCAAAATGGCGACATTCGCGCCCTTTAATTCGCCGTAGGAATTTTGTAATGGCGCGATAAACCCTTGTGCGTCGGTGTTGTAGCCGTAAAATTTTCCGTCAACGATCTTGACGGTGTTGACGGCGCCGATATTGCGGGCGGTTTCGTCAACGTAATCGAGGTGTTTGATGATCGTTTGTTTATGCGGGATCGTCACCGAAAAGCCTCTGAAATTAAGGTCGACCTCGCGCGATTCCGGTTTCACCATCCGGCGCATAAATTCGTCTAAATCGTGAACTTGGAGCGGCACGAAACAAGCGTTCAGATTGTGAAACTGAAACGCCGCGTTGTGAATATACGGCGACAGCGAAACGCTCGTGTGATTGCCCAAAATGCCGTAAATGTCGGTCGTTTCGTCAAGTTCCTGGACGCGGTAAACTTTCCGTAAATCCCGCGCCGAAACTTGTCCGGGCGCGGTTTCATTGCCTGCGTCGAGCGACGCGTAAGTCATAAACGCGCCGTGCGCGAGTCCCAAAATCCGCGTCCATTTACCGCTTTCGCCCATCGCGATTGGGATGATTTGTTTGTTTTCGGATTTGGCTCGTCCGAGAAGTTTCCAGATTGGAATTGTGTCGGTAATGTCGTGAGTGCGAATTGCCATTTTCAAAACATCCGAATCATTATTAATCTGTTTGTCAGAAGTTAAATCAGATAACTTTGTAAATATTAAGTTCAAATTATAATCATTAGGAACCGCTCCAAAAGCGTGAAAAGACCAAATAAACCTCTTAAAAATAGCTCTCAAATAACCTTTATGTCCTTTCGGTCGCTTGAAATCAAAGTTGAATTCAATATCTGCCCAATCGACAAATTCATCGACTGCCGAATCGCGCCAGAATTCGATTCTTTCTTCCGAACTTAACTCACGATTTCCGCCTTGACCTTTATTTTTCGGTCGAAATGTGGCTAAAAGTTTTCCATCAAATTGTTTTCGAAATTGCTTGATTCTGCTCCAAAGCTTTTCAGGTTCAACTTTTTTCAAACAATCAAAACGAATCTCGATCACGTCCGCCAAATCTGAGGCGCGTTTGATTTGTTCAATGAGTTTATCGGCGGTTTCGGCGCAGACCGAGACGCAGATTTTTCCGTTATTCATAAAATTTCAGATTTCAGATTTCAGATTTTTAGTTGTTACGCAGTTGAAATTTACATCAGGAATTAGAAGAAAATATATTCGGAAAAGGTGAAAAGTGAAAAGTGAAAAGTGAAAGGTCAACCCAGCTTTCACCTATCACTTATCACTTCTGACCTATTCCGAATTTTGAACAACTGCGTAACTTCTAATTTTGTAAATTAGATTGCAATCCAAAATCCAAAATCTAAAATTACCACATCGCTACCGCGCGGTGTCCTGACTTGAAGGCATATTCATGACAAAACTGATCGACGCGATCAAGCAGGCGATCACGGCGACGGCGGCAGTGGCGACGATCAGGGTTTGTCCGCTTTGTTTGACGGCGATCGCCGTCAGCGCCCAGGCGATCGCCAGCGGATAAAAATAATTTGTCAATTTGATGCGAATGATGACGCCCAAAGCCGCCGCGATCAAGATCAATCCGGCACCGAGCCACATTGCCATTGAATCCGAAACCTTGACGCCGAGATACACAAGCGCGATCGTCGCGTTAAGGATCGTTGCCGCCGTCACCCAGCCGAAATATAGTCCGAAAGGGAATTTGGCGAACCAATATTCGCCGCTCGTGGCGGTCGTTTTCAATTTTGTATTAAGCAAAGCGAGCGTCGCGAGCAAAATCAAGATCACGCCGAGACAGACGACGATCATTTCCTGACTCCAAAAATAAAGCCACGCGCAATTGGCGACGCAGCTGACGATGTAAATTCGCCGCAAACTGCGAAACCGGGCGAGTTGTGACGGCAAAGCCTGATAAATTGAAAAGGCGAGGCAACCGAGATAGATCAGACCCCAGATCGCGAACGCGTAGCCCGCGGGCGTGATATGCGTTGGATATTTATCGGACGGAACGTTGGTCGCGACGCCGCCCGCAAATCCGGTTGCCGCAAAATAATTGAAAACAATCATTCCGACGGTCGCAACTAAAACAAGAATCGGCTGTAGTTTATCGTTCATAATATTTACTTGGTTTTCAAACCGTTTAAGATATAATATTGTCATAAATCTTCGCCTGAAAGAAATTATGAAAGATTATTCGGATAAATTTTTGGTGATCGGCGCGGGACCGTGCGGTTTGGGCGTGGCAAAAGCTTTGAAAGAAACGGGCATCGATTACACGCAAGCCGAAGCCGACGATAATGTCGGCGGCAATTGGTATCACGGCGTTTACGATTCGGCGCATATCATTTCGTCGCGCAAAACGACCGAATACGCGGATTTCCCGATGCCCACGGGTTACCCGGATTTTCCGAGCCAAAAACAGATGGGCGATTATTACGCGCTTTACGCCGACACTTTCGATTTGCGCGAACATATCGAATTTAAAACGAAAGTCGTGATGTGTTTGCCTCGTGAGGATGAAACCTGGGAAATTGAATTTGCAACCGGCGAAAAACGCATTTACAAAGGCGTGATCGTTTGCAACGGTCATCATTGGGACAGGCGTTTTCCCGAATACGCGGGCGAATTTTCGGGCGAATGGCTCCATTCGAAAGATTACAAAACGACCGATCAGCTAAAAGGTAAAAGAGTTTTGGTGGTCGGCGGCGGAAATTCGGCGTGTGATGTCGTGTCGGAAGCGGCGCGCGTCGGCACCGCCGCGCACTTGTCTCTGCGGCGCGGTTACTGGTTTTTGCCGAAAACCCTTTTCGGTCAGCCGAGCGCCGAATCGTGGGCGATGTATCTGCCCGTTTTTTTGCAGCGATTTATCTTGAAATTGATGCTCAAAGTCGTTGTCGGCAAATACGAAGATTATGGTTTGCCCGCTCCCGATCATAAACTTTTCGAGCATCACCCGACCGTTTCGAGCGAGATTCTGCATTATCTCAAACACGGACGGATTACGCCGCACAAAGATATTCAAAGTTTTGACGGCAAAACGGTGCATTTCGTTGACGGCGAACAAATCGAAGTTGATACAATCGTCTGCGCGACCGGCTATTTTGTCAGTTTTCCGTTTTTGCCAGAAGGCTTGGTGCCCGTCAAAAATGGCAATATCGCCGAAGTTTATGCGGGCTGCGTTTTGCCCGATTACAAAAATCTTTTTGTTTTCGGCACGCAGCAGGTGCGTTACGGCGTCGGACCGCTGATCACGCCCGCCGCTGCACTGCTCGCGAAAATGATCAAAATGCAGGAAGAAATGCAGCTCCCGATCGGTTTGGTGATCAAAGAATCGGGCGCGAAACTGCCCGATACGCATCTGGTCGATCCGATCTCCTCTTTAAGAAGAATGAAAATTGCCAACTATACGCTGCCTTTATTATTGCGGAAAGAGAAAAAACTGCGGCAGAAATTTCACGGCAAACAGGTCAAATCAGAGAATTTAACACTTCAATCCAAACCCGATATGCGAGTTTTTTAAACCGCGACCGCCAAATTTTATTCACGATTTCGTATAGAAAGTACGGAAAACGTAAAGTTTTGTAAACCGTTTCAGACAAAAATGCCCGAAAAGCGTCTAAAACCCGATGTGGCACCGTGGTTGCAACGATCCATAATGGCATCTTTCCCCGAAATGCCCCCGAAAAAGGAAAGAGGTAAAAAAGAGCGTGATGAAAATTTTGAAACACTTATTATTTATGACAATTGCGATCATCGGTTTGTCGATGACGACGATGGCGCAAAACCAAGACGACAACAAAAATCGTCCGAAAAAACCTGATCCGCCGCAGATTGTGGCGCCGGACAAAGATAAGCCGAAGGATCGACCAAAGGATGATAACAACACTAATCGACCCAAAAAACCGGAATCCGCGATATTGGTGGGTGGAAATCAAACTGAAATCACTATGGTTTGATTTTACAAAAAACAATTTTTGATCGAAAAGGCAGCTGAAATGAGCTGCCTTTTCTTTTTTTTGGTAAACGAATGACCGGAAAAATGCGGGATTTGTCGTAAATTATCCAAACTTTGAAGATTTTTCATTACTGAAACTGAAATTGAGCGGTTATAATAAAAATGCTTTAAAATTCACATTAGAAAAGACCTTAATAAAACAATTGCCGCCAACCAAAGAAAAAATACTGATTGTCGATGACGAGCGTTTTGTCCGAATGACGCTTGGCGAAGCTCTTCGTTCGTGGAATTATGAAGCGTTCGAAGCCGGCACGATCGCCGAAGCGCGGACGGTTTTTGAACGCGAAGAGCCGAGTGTCGTTCTGCTTGACATTGATTTGCCCGATGGGTCGGGTCTCGATGTTTTGGGCGATATCAAGGAAAAATTTCCCGACACGATCGCCGTTATGGTGACCGGAAACATTGACGTTGAAAACACGATTGCGGCGCTTCGCGGCGGAGCGCACGATTTTATCGGCAAACCGATCCGTTTGGAAGAATTGCGCGTGACGCTCAGAAATGCGCTCGAAACAAGGCAATTGCGGCGCGAGGTCAAACATGCGCGGCGTGAGCGAAGCAGCGAACTGGGTTTCTCGCAAATCATCGGCGAATCGGCGACGCTCAAAAAATCGATCGAGCTGGCACGAAGAGTTGCCGAATCAGACGTAATGGCGATTCTTCTGCAAGGCGCGACCGGAACGGGCAAAGATCTGTTTGCGCGGGCGATTCATTTTTCGTCAGAGCGTCGCGAGGCGCCTTATTTAGCGATAAATTGCGCCGCGCTTCCGGCAAATTTGATCGAATCGGAGCTTTTCGGTTATGAAAAAGGCGCGTTCACCGATGCCAAGACGCGCAAAGAAGGTCTATTCGAACAAGCGCACGGCGGGACGATCTTTCTTGACGAGATCGGCGAGGTCGAACTCGGGCTGCAGGCGAAACTTCTGCGCGTGCTTGAAGAAAGCACTTTTCGGCGGGTCGGCGGTTTGCGCGATATTCACTTTGATGCGCGGATCGTTGCCGCCTCGAACCGCGATTTGAAAAAGGAAAGCGAAGACGGGAATTTCCGGCTTGATCTGTATTATCGTTTGTCGGTCATACAGATCGATATTCCGCCGTTAAATGAACGCGGCGACGACGTTTTGCTGCTCGCGCAATATTATATCGATAAAGCCAATCTCAAGCGGCGCGGCAAAATGCTCAAAGGTTTATCAAAGGAAACGGCGCAGATCTTCAAAAATTACGCGTGGGCGGGAAATGTCCGCGAACTCAGAAATGTGATCGAACGCGCTTCGATTCTCGAGGACGGCGAATGGATCGCAACTGACTATCTGCCGCAAGATCTGCTGCGAAGCGTCGGGCAGACAAGCGCGAAAAATTCCGCACATTTTTCATTGCCGTCCGATGGGATCTCACTGGAAACGGTCGAGTTGGAACTTGCGCGACAAGCAATTGAACGGACGGGCGGTAATTTAACGCGGGCGGCACAGCTTTTGCATATTTCCCGTGACCAACTGCGTTACAAACTAAAAAAATCTGGTGACTATAAAGAAAACATAACGGATTAAATGACTCAAGCCAAGAACTTCAATAATGAAAAGAAACTCGCGGAAGAAACTCGCAACTTACTGAAAGAACTTTCTGACATTAAATTCGCTTTGGATGAATCGGCAATCGTCGCGATCACCGACCAAACGGGAAAGATTACCTACGTCAACGATAAATTTTGCGAGATCTCAAAATACAGCCGCGCTGAACTGATCGGACAAGATCATCGGCTCGTTAATTCAAAATATCACCCGAAAGAATTTATCCGAAATCTCTGGACGACGATTGCCAGCGGCAACGTTTGGCGCGGAGAAATGCGGAATCGGGCAAAGGACGGCGAGATCTACTGGGTTGATACGACGATCGTTCCGTTTCTCGACGAACGCGGAAAACCTTATCAATATGCGGCGATTCGCTATGATATTACCGAACAAAAACGCATCGAGAATCAATTGCTGCGCGCACAGAGAATGGAATCGATCGGAACTTTGGCGGGCGGCATCGCGCACGATTTCAACAATATTCTCGCGCCGGTTCTGATGGCGACAGAGATGCTTCAGCTCAATGATTTTGACAATGAGACAATGCGTTGGCTGGCGGTGATTCGGGAAAATGCCGAGCGCGGCGCGGATCTCGTCAAACAGGTTCTGACGTTTGCCCGCGGAATGGAAGGCGAGCGAATTATCGTGCAGGTCAAACATATCGTCAAAGATCTGGTCAAAATCCTCAATCAAACTTTGCCTAAATCGATCAATGTCAAGTATGAGTTCAATCCTGAGTTATGGATAATTAAGGCTGACCCGACGCAGATTCATCAAGTTTTTATGAATCTATGCATCAATGCCCGCGATGCGATGCCGATGGGCGGGACTTTGGTTTTAAGTGCCGAAAATGTGGTTTTAGATGAGAATTACGCCCGGCTTCATCTTGATGCTGCGGCAGGCGAATATCTGCTGATTACCGTTGTCGATAGCGGTGCGGGAATTCCGGCGGAAATTCAAGACCGTATTTTCGATCCGTTTTTTACGACGAAGGAAATCGGTAAAGGAACAGGATTGGGACTCGCCACCGCTCTCACGATTGTCAAAAGTCACGGCGGATTTATCAATGTTTACAGCGAAATGGACAAAGGAACCAAGTTTTCCGTCTATTTTCCGGCGTTGGAAAGCCAAGAGAGCGCAAGAAAATCAGGAAAAGCCGTTTCGTTTCCGCGCGGCGACGGCGAACTTATTCTGGTGGTTGACGACGAAGAAAATATTCGTGAAATTGCCCGGGCGACACTCGAAAAATTTGGTTATCGCGTATTGACGGCAACGGACGGCACGGACGCGATGGCGATTTATGCGCGGCAACAAGGCGAAATCGCGGTCATTCTGACGGATATTGCAATGCCTTATATGGACGGCACCGCATTGATTCGCGCCGTGCGGAAAATTGATCCGCAGCAAAAAATCGTCGCGATGAGCGGTTTAATGAACACCGAGCAAACGGCAATTTTACATAATTTGAAGATCAACGCCTTTTTGTCAAAACCCTTCACGGCGGAAATTCTGCTCAATAAACTTGCCGAAATTTTACAAAAGAAATGAAATTAATCAATTTTGCCGCCGCTTAGATGCCGTCAATTCATTTGCAATTAAAGGCGCGAAAAGCAAAAACATCAAACCGATCGACATCAAACCGCCGTTTGAAATATCGTAATCCGAAAAGATCCGTGACCATGAAAACTGCATGACGAAATGCCCAAGCAATATCTCAAAAGCGACCGTCAACAGCAACCAGAAAAAACCGACGGCAAGCAGCTGCCGGAAATTTTCAGCCCGCAGCCAATGCACAAAAATAGTCGAAATTGTCAGAATGATCAGCGCACCCGTGAAAACTGCGATTTGTCTGGCGCGAAAATCACCGACCAGCGGCTCAAGAAAAATCACCCGCAGCGTTCCGTGCAGGCTTTCGGCGCAAATAATCATCAGCCAGATTGCCGATCCGCGCAGAAAAACTGATCGAACTAAGCTTTGCATCTCTTTCTTATTGAGTTTCGTGAACCACCAAGACCGAGCAATGTGCGTGGTGTATGACGGAATTTGAAACGGAACCGAGAGTTAATCTGCCCCAAAAACCGCGTCCGTGCGAGCCGACAACGATCAAATCCGCCTGCCAATTTTTGGCTTCTTCAACGATAAATCGTTCCGGAAAATCCATTGCAACGGAAGTTGTGATTTGCGCGCCGGGCAGTTTTTTTTGAATTATTTCAAACGCTTGGGCAACAAAGCTTTCCGCTTGATCATGCGCCGCTTGATTGCGTTCATCGGCAAACTGAGCCGTCGTCGCAAAAGCATCGAGCGGAACGACCGCTTCATAATTTGAGACGATCTTTATCTGCAAATCCGGTTTTTCGGCAAACATTCGGCAAAATTCTTCGACTGCTTTTTGGCTGTACGGCGAACCGTCGGTTCCGATTATGATTTTCATATTTTTCCTCATTCAGATTGGTTTCGCGATCGCAATTTTCTTTATTTTCATTTCTGACTTTAAACTCTCAAAGGTTTTTTTCAAAATGGCGGCAGACGCGAGAAGTCCGCATTTTTCATCGTCACTTAAAGGAAGCTCGATAATCTTTTCGATGCCGCCGCGTCCGACCACACACGGCAAACTTAAATAAACGTCGAAGATTCCGTATTGTCCGTCGGTTTTCACGGAAACGGGCAGAATTGCGCGTTCGTCGTGCAAAATCGCTTCACAAATGCGGTTGACACAAGTTCCGATGGCGAACGATGTGTAGCCTTTATAACGGACGATCTCCGGCGCCGAGTTTCTGACGGCGACCAGCATTTTGTCAAAATCCGGGCAATCGGGATTACAAAAATCGACGAGCGGGGCGCCGCCGATGCGTGCCGCGCACCACGTCGCAACTTCGGATTGCCCGTGTTCACCGATGATATAAGCGTGAATCGAACGTCCTTCGATCTTTAATTTGTCGCTCAGCATCGCCCGCAGGCGCGCCGTATCCAAAACCGTTCCCGAACCGATCACGCGATTTGCCGGAAGTCCTGATTCTTCCTGGGCAACCTGCGCCAAAACATCAACCGGATTGGTTGTCATCAAAATGATTCCGTCGAATTTATGACGCATCAATTCGGCAATGATTTCGCGGATCACGACGACATTTCGGTCTAAAAGGTCGAGCCGCGATTCTTCCGGCAAGGTGCGAACTCCGGCGGCAATCACGACGATGTCCGCTTTGGCGGCATCCCGATAGTTTCCGCGCCGAATTGAAACGTGGTGCGCGAGCGGCACGGCGTGCTGCAAATCCATAACTTCGCCGAGCAGTTTGTCGCTGTCGCTGTCGATCAAGATCAGTTCTTCGACCGAGCCGTTCATCAAAAGTGAATAGGCACTGGTCGCGCCGACGTGACCGCAACCGATGATTGCCACGCGATTTTGTTTTGCCATCATAAACTTTTATTCTCCTTACTTGCTCGAATTTACTTTATAAATGGTCGCAATTACTATGCCTTTGATGCCCGGAATTTTTACGGCACGTTGCTTGCGATTGACTTTGAATAAAGATATGGTGAAAAAAAACGCCCGATCAAATTTAATTCTAGAAAAGGAGTGATTTTATGATAGCAGTTGAAGAAATGAGCAACGGACAAATTAAAGAAGTTTTGGCGCGTGTCGGCTACGGACATCTCGGAATGACCCGCGGCAATCATCCATATGTCGTGCCGATTCATTTTGCATTTGATGATCCGCATATTTATCTCTATACGACGGAAGGGAAAAAGACCGAGATTCTGAAAGCCAATCCCGAGATCTGTTTGCAAGTCGAAGAGGTAAAAAGCGATACAGAATGGTCAAGCGTGATCGTCACGGGCGAAGCCGTCAAGCTGAAAAACAAAACCGAACGTGAAAATGCGCTCAAATTTATACTTGCCTCAAATCCGACGCTGACACCGGCTCTGAGTATTCGTTGGATGGATAGTTGGGTCCGCGAAAATGTCGAAGTCATCTACCGGATTACGCCGCGCATGGTGACCGGACGTACGACGATCGAACACAGCGAACAACTCGAAACCATCGCCCCGCATGAAAAGCGACGAAAAGCGACGATCTATTAATCAAAAAAATCCGCATTACTTTTCTCCCGCTGATCCATATCTGCGAAATTTTCCGCAGTCAATAAATGATTATCGTGAGTTTTTTCACGCTCGAAATTTTCAAAAAGTCAGCATTTGATAAGTTTTATTGTCTGGCATACCCATTGCCAATATGGTGAAAGCAAAAATTGCGTGAAAACATTTACACAATGTCGGGGCAATCGGTTTTCCGGTTATCGCAAATAAATGCCGCCGCTCGTCGGCAAACCGACAGGAAATAACGGCTTTGGACAAGTATTTGCGGACACTGACGGTGCCCGCTCACGATTCTACTTTTCAGCCGATCCAGCCAAAGCAAACCGAAACAAAATAAGCACTCGACCAAAAGTAATGAGAGATTTTGTTTTAGTTCTGAGTCACTGCTTTAGCAGGCTTTCCGCCAGCGAAGCGCGGCGGTTTTGCCGTTTGAAGACGGGACTCATACATTTCAAAATACCTTTTTACATTTGCTCATCTGCTTAGTTAAAAATTTCCCTCCTCAAGCAGCCGTTAATCGAAGATTGAAAAATCTTCGATTAACGGCTTATCTCTGCGAAAAATTTCACGGTCAATTTTACCGATTGCGAAAATAATCGCGCCTCGTATTGAGAAACTTCAATAAATACGGCAATTTTTCCGTGGTCTTAATATTGCTCTATTAAGTGGTAACGATTCGTTTTCGGTCGAACAAAAATTAAAAAGGAGATCATAAAATGTTTGTAAAAATTTACGGAATGCTTTGGGCGACAATTGCAATTTTGGCGGCAATATTTCTTGTGACGGGGAATTTTACATTAACAACTTTGCTCGCGTTCGGATTTGTCGCCTTCGGAATGATTTTTATGGGAATGATGTGCGTCCTGCCTTCACTCGTCGGACATCACGCTGAGCCGGTCGAGGCAAACATAAAAGTTGCCGCCGCCAAAGAAGAAAAAGGAATTTTTCATTCAAACCATCTTGCCACGCGTTAGACCTAAAAAAACTCACAAATTACAATAGAACTAAACCGACAAAAAAAGAGGCATGCTCAGATGCCTCTTTCTTCTATGGAAATTGGTACCGACTACAAGATTTGAACTTGTGACCTATCGCGTGTGAAGCGAGTGCTCTACCACTGAGCTAAGTCGGCTGATGGTGTTTTTTAAAGCGACGGATCGTCGGCTTTTGCCGGACGGCTTTCTTCGGTTGTTTTGGTCGTGCCGAGCGTCGAATCAAAATAATAACGCGCCGTGCCGGTCGCGGCAATTCCTTCCGAAACTTGCGGGTCGGCATTGATCGAATAAAATGAGGGCTTAGTTGCCGATGGTTCTTCAACTTTCATCGTGAAAGTATAACCATTGACGACCGGAGTTTGTCCGGCATAGCGTTCGTCAAGCTGCACCGATTTGATGAGCTCGTCAAAATCTTTGGCAAATTTTCCCTGATGTTTTGAAGCGTAGGTCGTTTGCAGGGTTTTGATGGTATTGATCGTTTGCGCGGCGGTCGTTTCGTTGCCGCGGCGGACCATTGCCTGCCACGCGGGAACACCGACTCCGATCAGGAGCGCGATGATCGCGATCACGATCATCAATTCGATCAGGTTGAAACCGGCTTGTTTCTTGAAATTTCGGCGTAAATTTTTCATATTTCTTCTTTCTTACTTCCTCCGAACCTTCTCACGAATCTTTCGCCGAAAGGTTGCAAATAAATTGATATCTCAATTTATAACACAAATCAAAAAGGAATAAAATTTTAAATCTAAAATTGCCGCGATTCATTTGCCGCGTTCAACGTTCGAACGGATGAGATTCTATTTTTCAATACAAACATTTTTGATCTTATTTTTTCGCTTGAAAATGTTTCAAAAGGAAAGATTTGTGGAACTTTTCAGCCGAATTTATGTCTATAAAATTGAAATCAAACTTTTTAATGCGAAAAAGGCATCAAATCCTGTAAAATAGTTTTGGCATGTCTGTTACTCAAACAAACAAAATGAGAGATTGGATCATCAACGAAAGCGAAACTACAACTCAAACAATTGCGCCGATTTTTGACGCAAGCGAAAAGATCAAGCATTTGCAAACGACGATCGAGCGCGTGATCAAAGGCAAATCCGAAATCGTTAAGCTCGCACTTGTCGCGCTTTTAGGTAAAGGACATCTGCTGATCGAAGACGTTCCGGGCATCGGTAAAACGACGCTCGCCAATGCGCTTGCGCGGGCACTTGATCTAACATTTCAGCGCGTTCAATTTACGTCCGACCTTTTGCCGTCCGATGTCATCGGGCTTTCGATCTATAATCAGCAAGCCGGCGCATTTGAATGGAAACCGGGACCGATCTTCGCCAATATCGTGCTCGCCGACGAGATCAACCGCGCGACGCCGAAAACGCAATCCGCGCTGCTCGAAGCGATGGCAGAAGAACAAGTGACGATCGAAGGCGTGACGCGCCGTCTGCCGATGCCGTTTATGGTCATCGCGACGCAAAATCCGGCGGAACATCACGGAACTTATCCGCTGCCCGAATCGCAGCTCGACCGATTTATGCTTCGCCTGCACGTCGGTTATCCGAAAAAAGAGGACGAACGCAGCATCCTGCGCGACCGTGAACGTAAAAATCCGCTCGAATTCGTCCGTCCGGCGATGAGTGAAGCCGATGTTTTGGAATTGCAGCGGCTGGTTTCCGAGGTCCGCGTCGATGAAGTTTTGATCGATTATCTATTGAATGTCGTCGAACAAACCCGCGAAAACGAAACGATCGAGCTCGGCATCAGCCCGCGCGGCACGCTCGCGCTGTTTCGTTCGGCGCAAGCCTTAGCCTTGATCGAAGGGCGCGATTTCTGCATTGCCGACGACATCAAACGAATGATCCTGCCGGTTTTCGCGCATCGCATCATCGTCAATTCGCGCTCGACCAATCTCAAACATAAAACCCGCGAAGCCGAACAGATGCTCCGCGAAATTTTGCAAAAGACGGAAGTCCCGATCTAGAAATTGCGAGGTTTTATCAATTGAATTAAAAAAAGGGCAAGCGCAAAAATCTCGCGCTTGCCCTTTTTTTGTTAAGTTTATGCTTTAAGGAATAAAAGCATTATTAAATATGATTAAACTTAGCTGTTTAGAAGCGGTCGATGAGCGCCGTTCGACAGTCATTCTGAAACGGCGGTCAAAGTCCGCTTCTTAACGATGAAATAATTTTACTTCTAAAAGAATTCCCCATCTGCTTGCAGTGCGGGTTTCCTTATTAGCCCTGAAAGGGCGACAGTTCTTTGTTCTTAGAAAATTCGTGGTAGTCGGTGCTTTGACCGACTAATTTTC